>CAIWTA010000038.1 GCA_903915465.1 uncultured Bacteroidales bacterium
AATAAGTAAGCAACCAGGTTCTGATTGTTCCCGAAAACATATTTACTGCTGTTTGAAAAACGGATCAAAAAGGCCAGCAAAGCTGCCAAAAACGGAGCTTCGAGCAGGTTGATCAACATATACTGGCGATTGGTGATCTTTGCTAACAGGTTCCTCCCGCCGAAGATCCTGAACTGTTTGAACCGGCTGGGAATTTCAAAATAACAACGCGGAAGAGATTTTTGTTCTTCCTTGATTTTCAATTCCGGTTGAATGGTCTTCCGGAAATGATCGTACCATTCTTTTGGGGAAATCTTCCTTGTCGCAGTATGTTTCCCGTATTCATCAATGGTTTTAGCTTCGGTAATCTGCAAAATCAGCTCGGGATTTACATAACCACAACTCAGGCATTCACTTTCTCCTGGGTTTACATGATTGCTGATTGATTTGAAATAACTGAGTGCATCAATGGGATTCCCATAATAAATCGGATAACCTCCCTTATCCATGATCAGCAATTTGTCGAAAAGTTTAAAGATATCCGATGATGGCTGATGGATGTTGATAATGACCAGCTTCCCCTTCAGCGTTTGCTCTTTCATCAGCAACATCACCATTTCTGAATCCATTGAAGAAAGACCGGAAGTCGGCTCATCTGCAAAGAGAACAGAAGGTTCACGGATGAGTTCAAGTGCAATATTCAACCGTTTTCGCTGCCCGCCACTGATGAACTTGTTAAGCGGGTCTCCAACTTTCAGATCTTTGATCCCAAGCAGGTCAATATCTGTTAAAATCCTGGTGATCTCTTGCTTAATCTGAACTTCCGAATAATTGTCAAAACATAATTTGGCATTGTAATACATGTTTTGATAAACCGTGAGTTCCTCTATCAGCAGGTCATCCTGGGGAACGAACCCGACACTTCCCCGGAGTTTCTCTTCATCCCTGGAGATATCGTATCCATTGATCAGGATCTGGCCATGGTTGAGCTTCAGGTTGCCATTAAGAACATTCAGCAAAGTTGATTTTCCCACGCCACTGCCACCCATAACACCTATAAGTTCTCCGGATAAAGCAGTGAAACTAAATGGCTGGATCCCATTCTTGCTGTTCTTGAAGTGATATTCTATTTCACTTGCATTAAATTCAACCTGAATTGTTTCCTTCGTCTGAAGAAACTGTACTGCAAAATCACCATAATACACCGGGTTGATTTTCAGGCTCTTCAGGATATATCCTTTGTCAAAGATGAAGGAATGGTTTGGTGCAATGTTGTGGCCATTCAAGTAAAGATCATCATGCCCAAGGTACCTGCAGATAAACGTTTTGATCGAAGGAATATGGAGAATGAGTATGTTTCCATCCAGAAGCTCCCGGTAAATGTGTCTTTCCCGGCTGGCATCTTCAGTCTTGGCACTATCTATTACCAATAGATTGTCTTTTGTAATGGAACTGCCGAAAGGATCAAGGATAAATGCATGTGATTCTTTGAATTCCTCATCAGTCAGCTTAAAGCAAGTGCCGATGGTGTTGATATAGCTATTTTCCAGCTCACTGAATGCCGGTTTTTGTGGTGACTGGATATAGCGGATTTCCTGAAGAAATTCAAGAAACTTGACAAATACGATAATCTTATCCCGCTGTTGCAGCCCAAGGTTGATCTTCTGGCATAATGCAATTATCTTCATTGTGACATCCTGTTCAGGAAGATTATCCTCGTCGGGTGTATGGAAAAGAACTAACTCATCAAACAATTTGATGTATTCCTCTAATTCCAGTTTGTTAAGGTGTTGCTGCAGATAGGAGACAACCATCTCCCTTGCATTGCCTGAAAGGCTTTTTTTTGCGGATGAAGCGATGATGGCGAACAGTTGTACCAGTGCCATCAGGATAGGTTCACTCATAGGTTCTGGATTGCTGGTTGGCCAAAATTAGAAAATAAATCAACAAAAAAAACCACCCTGAAAAGAGCGGTTTTCATTCTGACAGTTGATTATGCTGACAGGGATTTCGTTCAGGTTATTGAATGAATAAAAGTCTTACGCTTTCAGCAAGATCTCCGATCTGGCCGGCTTTATCACGTGGCAATTTTTTGTTAG
The DNA here is from genome assembly GCA_903915465.1 of uncultured Bacteroidales bacterium. Classification (GTDB taxonomy): domain Bacteria; phylum Bacteroidota; class Bacteroidia; order Bacteroidales; family FEN-979; genus FEN-979. The sequence continues at coordinate 2,079 of CAIWTA010000038.1, forward strand.
GTTCAAGGCCATAATCGGTAAATATCGATTTGAGTTTTGAAACCTCTTCTCCGATTTTCATCATCTGCTTATCCTGCTTGTAAGCATCAAGAATAGTAAGAAGTTTGTCGAGATTGTCTTTCTGTCCCGCAATGATGGTTGCAATTTTTGTATTATCCTTTGCTACAACATTTAATTCTGCTGCGATGTAAAGAGATTCAACAAAAGTTCCGGTGGCAATAAGCACGGCAACCTGGTTACGATTGTTCTTCGATAAAAACGTATTGGTGGAAGAAAATATTTTTGTAACAAGATTCGTTAGCGAATCTTTGTTGTTATTGAATTTTTTCACCTTCTCCACGAGTGATTGATCATACACTCCTGCAATACCAAGTTCATCCGCGAGTTTACTTGTACAACCTAAGAATTTCGTTGTTTCATCATTCCTGTTAAAGGTTGCTGAATAACTCAAGTCAGCACTATAAACTCCCAGATTCAAAGCCTTTGCGTTTTCAGTCGAATATTTGCTGACATTGGCAGGGGGATTGGTAATATCGAATATGAATCCGGCTTTTGCTTTAATCAGCAGCTGCGTAACTTCAAACGGAGTTGGAAATTGATAGAGAAGGTTCTTGGTTTCAGGGCTTACCGTGATTACTTTGTTGATGGTGTCGGCAACAGCCTCATTGGTTTTCTTCTCCTGGTTTGAAGCGTTGTTAGAGCATGAGATAGCAAAGGCTAAAAACAATGATCCAAGAGCAACTGACGAAAAGATTTTTTTCAATGCTTTCATATTCCTTGTAAGAGTTTGTGAATGAATGATGGTTCCAGAATGGTCTGTATATCAGATATGCGAAATTAATTGATTTTTTAACAATCTTAGCATATTCATGAATATTTTTCCAGTTAGGAAATGCAAATATAAGGATTACCAAAAATCACAGCCTAATTCCATTATTCGGCCAATTATTCTAATGTCTGATTATTCTATTCGTAAATCGGAAATCCTGGCAATCGTGAATAGCGTATGCCCGGATTTGAAAGTATATTGGGAATAGGAAAGTGCACTATCAGACAAGTCGCTTAACATAGATAACTTTCCCGTCACCAGGTTTATAGAAATCCCTGATATGAGCTTCATTTTCATAATTATTCTTTTCGTAAAAAAGTCGCGTCGGCAGGTATTTATCAATCGTGGAAGTCTCTGCGATAAGGTAGCGGGCACCTTTTTCTTTAACGATTTGTTCTGTCTTCTCCAAAAGCAGCTTCCCGATTCCGGTTCCTCTTAAGCTATCATGTGTGGCAATCCAATAAAGGTCATATCCTGCATCAGTTCCGGCAATATGGCCATAGCAGCTGTAAGCAATTGCTTTTCCATCGATTTCTGCAAAGACAAAGAAATATCCGCATTTCTCTCCTTCATTTACCCCATCTTGCGCAAGTTCTACTGCAACAGGAATCTCAAAATCATAGAAAAAGCCTGAGGAGGAAATAATCTCCCGCACGTGTTCCACGTCGGCCGGGGTTATATAAGTCCTGAAAATAACGTTTTTCGAGTCCATCTGCTCATTTTTTGTGGTTACAAACGTACACGAAAATTCCTGAATTCAGATACATTTATAGAAAAAATCATCAAAATCCAGCTTCCATGGAATTCAGGATAATTTTGTAATTTTGGAAATCGATCGTCATTTCGGCATAAGGGTAACGCTAAATACTAACAGGTGGCAAAGAAACTAGAATCCCAGAATTGTGAAGAGTGTCACTGTAAAAAAGTTGTTTTTACAGCGCTGACAGATGCTGAGCTTGATTTGATTCATCTGGACCGGTTTCAGGTGACCTACAATGCGGGAGAAATAATATTTAAACAAGGTTCTCCTTCTACTTATCTTTTATGTCTGACATCTGGCTTGGCCAAGGTTTATATTGAGGGATTGAGTAAGAACTTAATTTTATCGATTATAAAACCCGTTGAGTATATTATTGCTCCGGGACTATATTCTGACAATCGTCATCACTTCTCTGTTTCGGCTCTTGTAGATTCAACAGGCTGTCTCATTGCGGTGAATTCTTTTAAAAAAGTGATGCGGCAAAACCTGGAATTGGCTGAAGAATTTATGCAACGTTTAAGTAATCAATTGATTGATAATTTTGATCATACTGTCGGCCTTACACAAAAGCAAATGCCAGGCAGGATAGCCGATGCCTTACTCTATTTTTCCGAAAAAATCTACGAATCCAATTCTTTCGAAATGGTTCTTACCCGCCAGGAATTAGCTGATTTTTCTGGTATGTCAACAGAAAGTGCCATCCGTATTCTGAAGGATTTCAAAGATGAAGGAATCATTGAAGTAAGGAAGAATTCTATGGCAATTCTTAACCTGGAGCGATTGAAAAAGATTCAGGAGACGGGATAACAATACCACCTGTTCATTGTTTTCTGTTCACTTTTCACTGGCAATTGTGCACTATTCACCGGAGTGAACAACGAATAACTAACAGTGAACAGATACAAAGTGACAAATTAGCTACGAAATGCCTCCTCCACGATATTGGAGATCACCTCAGTAAATTTCAATCCCTTTTTTTCGGTGGCAGCAACGAAGCCTCCTGAGGAAGAAATGCATGGATTCAGGTTCAGGTCAATGACATATGGAATTCGGTCGGCGCTCAACCGGAAATCAATCCTAACATAACCCTTGAAGCCAAACTCATTCCAGCATTTCTTGCATATTTGCCCGATCTCTTCTTTCAGGTCCTTGTCTGAAGCCTGGATTTTAAATGTCCTTCTTGTGTGTGAATATTCAAAAGAATCCTCTTTCCATTTGGCAGTATACCCCATGATCTTCGGCTTGCCTTCAGGGAACTTCAGGAAAGTCATTTCTGCAATCGGAAGAACCACTGGTCCATCCTTGGTTCCCATGATGGAAACATTGAATTCCCGTCCTTCAACAAATTCCTCAACAAAGAAATAGTTCTTGTTCTTTGTTTTTAGATTTTCGATAAAATTCTTGTCAGATCCATTGAAAATACAATCCTCATCAAGTCCTAATGAACCCTCTTCCCATGTTGGTTTTACGATATACTTCTTGCTTTTTCTGAGTTTGTCAAGATGATCCAGTGTTACCCATTGCGGAGTCTTAACGCCGATTTTCACCAGTTCTTTTTTTGCCAGCACTTTATTGGCTGCAAGGAATAATGGAATAAGTGGATTTCCTGTGTATGGAATATTCAGGAAATTCAGGATAGCTGCAGGAATATAGGCAAACTCTCCCTTGTTGTTCAGGGTTTCCGCAAGATTAAAAATGAAATACGGATTGATTTTTGTAATATCGTTGATGGCCTTCTCAAGGTTCAGGTCAATCTGGTACTCCCTGACCTCATAATGCAATATATTCAAGGCTTCGGTAACGAGCTTTACCTGGTCAAGAACATCTAATTCATCATCTTTTGGATGTGCGGAGATTTTATTATACAGTAATAAGGCCGTTTTAAGCATAATTTTTCAATAAAGAAAAGCTGTTCTTTTTTTTGCTGATTCCATAATTGTTTGAATGATGAAATTATACTCAAATCCATTCATCCTGGCAAGAATAGGGAGATCAGAAGTGGTTTCATTCAAACCTGCCAGCGGATTCACTTCAATAAAATTCGGAATACCTTCAGCATCAAGTCGTACATCTACTCTTCCGCCATCACGGCAACCCAGTAATTTCCAGGAATTCAGTGCCATCTCGCAACACCTGGATGTGATCTCTTTCTCAGGAAGTTCATAATCCATGAAGCTTTCGTAATTTGTTTTCATATCATACGAATAAATGCTGTCTGTTGCATTACTTCGAAACAGGACCTCCATCAATCCGATGGTAAAACTTTCTTTTCCTGTTCCCAGAATTCCAATAGTGAACTCTCTTCCGGGTAAATAAGTTTCTATCAATAAAGAGTGGATGCCCGAGTTCCAGAGATCCTTGCAGGTTGCGCTTAATTCATCCAAATTCCTGACTTTTGAATTAAAGGTTATTCCCCTTCCGGAACCTTCGGCATTAGGTTTGACAAATAAAGGATAGGGTAGAAAAACCTTATCAAGATCCTGGCCGGTTTCAACGATAGCAAAATCTGGAGTAGGTATCCCTCCATCACGGATCACTCGCTTTGTCATTCCTTTATGCAGTGTAAGCGAAAGAACCAATGGATCTGAAAAAGTATATGGGATTTTATATGCATCCAGAATCGCGGGCACTTGAGCTTCACGTCCGATTCCGTGAAGGCCTTCGCAGATGTTAAAGACCAGATCCCAGCGATTTCCTTCGACAAGACGACAAGTCAACTGATATACATTGCCAATCCGCTCTGTAGAATAACCCAGATGCTGCAACGCTCGCTCAATATCAGCGATGGTGCTTTCTTTATCAAATTCTGCAGTTTCTTCTTCTGTGAACCCTTCTTTCAGGTAATCTGAGCGAAGGTCGTAGGTGAGTCCGATGTTCATGGGCTAAACGGAAAAATCCGGATACTTGAACACCTTGTTCTCATAATTCTTCAGCAACAAATAGTCGTCTTCATACCCCAGGTTATAGTCCGGTAGAAGCGGAATCTTTCCTCCTCCGCCAGGTGCATCAATTACATATTGCGGAACTGCATAACCGGAAGTATGCCCGCGAAGTCCGCGGATAATCTCTAATCCTTTTTCTATAGGAGTTCGGAAATGAGCGGAACCGAGTATCGGATCACATTGGTACATGTAATATGGCCGCACACGGTTCATCAACAGCCCGTGCATGAGCTTTTTCATAATTAGAACTTCATCATTGATGCCTTTGAGTAATACTGTCTGACTTCCAAGTGGTATTCCGGCATTGGTAAGTCGTTCGCAGGCATCTTTGACTTCCGGTGTCAGTTCATCCGGATGTGTGAAGTGAATACTCAGGAACAGCGGATGGTATTTTCGCATGATGTTGACCAGCGAACGTGTGATTCGCTGCGGCAGCACTGCGGGGACTTTCGTTCCTATCCGGATAATTTCTACATGAGGTATGGCGCGTAAATGCGATAATAAGTATTCGATATGCGGATCCGGCATTGTCAGGGGATCTCCGCCGGAGATCAGCACATCCCGGACTTCTTTATGATCCCGGATATACTGCAAACCAGGTTCCCATGCCTTAATTCCGATGTGGCATTTATCTTTTGCAACCATGTGCGATCGTGTGCAGTACCTGCAATAGGTTGAACAAAACCCTGTAACCAGGAATAGAACACGGTCGGGATAACGATGAACAAGATTTGGAACCGGACTGTTATTTTCTTCTGAAAGCGGATCAGAAGCTTCACCCGGTGATACCAGGAATTCATCAAACACCGGTATTACGCTCTTCCGCAATGGTTGTTCCGGATTGTTCGTATCAATCAGACTCAGATAATAAGGTGTAATCCTGATTGGTAATGAATTATTAAACCCTTGTACTGGGCGAATCTCATTATCGGAAAGATTGACGAAATGAGACAATTGGTCAAGTGTCTTGATGCTGTTTTTTAATTGCCAACGCCAGCTTGACCAATCTTTTTCAGAAACTCCTGGAAAGTTCTGTAGGAGGAATTCTGCGGATCGCGTACTCAGTGCAGTTTTTTCGCGATCTAACCTGTTCTGGATTAATTCTGTTAATAACTGTTCTTCACTTATAAATTGTTGCGCACTTGGAGGCTCTTCTTCTTCGTTGATCTCCTGACGAGTTATGACCACTTTCTCATTGTGAAGTTTTTCCATTTCTTTTTATAGTTATTAAATAACCGGAGATCCAAAGGAGCTTTCAATATTCGTGGAAATGTTATGTACGACATTGGTTACCCGGCGTTTAAAATAAAACTTATGAGCTTTGTTAGCAAAAGATTAATAGACAGTATTTGGATTGCAAATAGGTGACATTTTTCTGTATTTTTGACTGGTTACTTAACATACTTTTCAACAAAATATTGTTAATAAAATGAATTAGTTTTCACCTGTTATGAAATTATTCATTCGGCGCTTTGGACAAGGTTTTCCTGTGATTATATTGCATGGATTGCTCGGGCTTTCTGATAACTGGGTTTCTTTTGGACGCCGTCTGGCCGAGGATTTCGATGTGATTATTCCGGATCTTCGCAACCATGGCCAATCACCGCATAGCTTTGTGTTCGACTATCCTTCTCTTGTTGAAGACTTACTTGAAATGATCAGAGAATTGGAATTAACTGATTTTTTCCTGATAGGACATTCATTAGGAGGTAAAATAGCCATGCATTATGCATTTGAATACCCGGAAAGATTGCAGAAGCTTGTTGTTGTTGATATCAGCCTCCGGAGATATGTTGCAAATACGCAGCAACAGGAACTCATCGATGCTATGCAGGCTGTAGATTTTTCAGTGGTTCATTCGCGCTCGGAAATAGAACAGCAACTAAAGCATAGTGTAAAAATCGCTAAACTCCGGCAATTCCTTTTGAAGAACGCATATTGGAGCGATAAGGATCATCTTGCCTGGAGGATTAACCTGAATTCAATTCACGAAAACCTTCCGGGGATTTTTGAAGGAGTAGTTTCAGAAAAGAAATTTGAAAAACCTGCATTATTTATCCGTGGAGGACTTTCAGATTATATCTCTGAAAATGACCTGAGAGATATCAATAGCAATTTTTCTGACGCAATTGTGAGGACTATTGAAACAGCAACACACTGGGTTCATGCAGATGCTCCGGAAGAATTTTATCATCTCGTGAAGAATTTCCTGATATCATGAAAATTCTCTGTGGTTCTCAGTGTCTTCTCCGTGAACCTCTGTGTAATTTATTTCACAGAGAGCCACAGAGGAAATAAACTGAGAACGACAGAGAATATGTTGGACTAATACTGTCGAATATCAATAGAAGAAACAGCAGTTTTTACCGTAATATAGATCTTCGAAGTTGCCCTTGTAAAATTTTCGGTCTCATAAATATGTCCTTCTTTCTTGTGAAATCCCTCGAAGGTTTTGCTGACAAGGAATGACTCCGAGGAAACCTGACATCCTGCACTCTTTGGAACCGATAAATGAATAGAACTGGCGCCGGCATTGAATGTCACGACACTAAGGGGATTTTTATTTCCCATCTTGATTGTAATAGAGGAAGCACCTGCATCAAATTCTGCAGTGTCAATTTTATAATTGCTTAAATCCATATCCATAGAAGCCGCTCCAATATCGAATTTCAGATTCCAGGCTGGTTTTGAATTTAGTTTGATGTTTACGTGGTTTTTATTAAAATGATGTCTGGAGCCTTTGTTTTCAAGACGGAGCGAGATATTTTTGGTATTCTTCTTATCATCTGTGGTAAGTTCATAATTTCCAATGTCACCGGTTTTACTGAAAGCTAAAAGCTCCGGTGTCTCACCGCTGAAGGTAAAAGTTCCTGCAGCCGCATCTAAATCCAGCGTTCCTTTGGAAACAAGGGAATCAAATGGCACAGATAAGTTTTGATCAACAGTGTTCGACCTTGTGCCATTATCATTCTCGTCGTCATCATCCCATTCCCAGCTCATATCACCGTTTCGCTGGAAATGTGAAAACCATGGCCGATGATTCGGCATCCAGTTGATGGCAAGTGTTGTCATCAATAATACTCCAATGAGCATACCAAACTTTGCAATATCTTTTACCGGTAAAACGGAAATACCCCACAGTATCAGGATTATTGGCCACAATTGCCAGAAATTGTACCAGGAAAAATGAAGGATTCCGAAATTATTGAGGATGAAAATTATCCCGACAGCAATCAGGATAATGGCCCAGAATAAATGTTTGTATTTCATATCCAGATCTTTTTGTATTCGATTAATTGTTTCCTTTTCTTCCTGCTACACTTCTTAAAAGAAGGCCAATCCCGATCACAACAAGCAGGATAGGCCAGAGATCACTAAAATCTACAGAAGGTACGAATTCAACAACCAGGAATAATATACCCAGTGTGATCAAAACCAGTCCGCCAATTAATCCCCGGTGAGGTCTGCGGTACTTGGTTTCCGGAGGAGAAGGTTGTTGACCGGATTGCTGATTTTCATAAGTGTGTTGAGGTTCCGGTGAAGGAGGTTCCTGGTTCTCTATTATAGATGGAGCTTGTGCTTTATTGTAAGATTGAGGTTTTTCCTGTGCAACAATCCAAAGTATGATATAGATCAGAAGACCGCCACCACCGACTAATGCCAGTACTACAAACAACAAGCGGATGAGCAACGGGTCGATAGCAAAATATTCAGCAAGTCCTCCGCATACACCGGCAAACACCCGGTCAGTCTTGCTTCTGAAATAACGTTTTGGTTCCATAATCAGAAAAATTTTATTAAGTGAATAATATTAGACGATGGCTATCTTTTATAGTTACAAGTTTGGGAAAAAAGAATTTGCTTGAAAGATTTATGAAATTTCTCTCTGTGGTCCTCTGTGCATTTTCTCTGTGGTTCTCGGTGAAATAAAATTACACAGAGATTCACTGAGAAGACACTGAGATCCAAGGAGAAAAAGAGAAATAATCATATTTTATGAATTTATCACGTTAGAGACTGTTTAAATTTAACCTGCAAGATTTTCATTTTCTTCAGATTCCTCTTGCCTCTGCAGTTTTTTGTAGATCTTCCTTGAAAGCTGAATGCTGATTTCAAATAAAAGATACAGAGGAATTGCAACGATCAATTGGCTGAATATATCCGGACTCGGAGTTATAAACCCGGCAACTATCAAAATGACAACGATTGTATGTTTCCTGTAACGAGTAAGAAACTGGGGTGTGAGAATCCCGATTCTGGTAAGAAAAAGAACAACAATCGGGAATTCAAATACCAATCCCATAAGGAAACACATCGTGGTGACTGCACTTGTGTATGAAGTCAGGGCGATCTGGTTCACAACCGAAGCACTCACCTGGTAATTTCCGAGGAAATTCACCATTAACGGTACGGCCACGAAATAGCTGAAAAGAACGCCTGTAATGAATAGGCCTGAAATGACTGCCACTGCTCCGTGTGTGGTTTTTTTTTCGTTTTCAGTGAGTCCCGGCTTGATAAACCGCCAGAACTCCCATACAATATAGGGAGATGCAATGATGAAACCAGCCATTATAGAGATGGTCATGTGAGACATAAATTGTCCGGCAAGATTGATATTGATCAATTTGATGGTGCTGGGTTCAAGACAGAAAAAATTCATGGATAATGCTTTTCCGATCTTGCAGAGAATCCGATAAGTGATAAAATCCGAATTCTTTGGCCCCAGTATGATAATATCAAAAAGTATGCCTTTGAAACTAAAGGCAATAATCGTTAACAAGATGATTGCGACAATACTTCGAATGAGAACCCCCCGCAACTGATCAAGGTGTTCCCAAAAAGTCATTCCTTCTTCATCATTCGGTTTCCGCCGGGATTTCTTCATTCAAATGAAGGTTGGATAAACAAAATCATTTTTTCCTGGAAAGTGAAGCTTTACAAGACATCAGCAACGCGCATTTAAATTCAATTCCGCGAATGCATAAATTCACTAATAACCATTTTGGGGGAATGATGGATCGGATCCGGTTTCTGTCAAAAAGAGTTTAACCTTGTGGTGTTTTTCCCTTTTCTGTGTCCTGAGCTTTTTTTTCCGGCTCATTAATATCATCTTCAAGGCCTTTAATTCCGTCTTTAAAACCTTTCACACCTTTTCCGATACCTTTCATTAATTCAGGAATTTTCTTTCCACCAAAAAATATCAAAACTACCAATGCAATTAGGATGATTTCAGTCGTTGAAAGACCACCGATAATTCCAGCCAAAATTGAATGTAGATACATGCCGATTTGGTTTAAATGAATAGATATTGCAAAAGTAGTATTATTTTAGACAGATGGTGCTTCCATTTAGAAAAAACAAGCAGGCATCACCATAACTGAGGAAACGGAAACCATTGTCCATTGCGTATTTATAAACTTTCTTCCAGTCGTCGCCAATGAAAGCGGCAACCAGCAACAGCAAAGTACTTTGTGGCATGTGAAAATTCGTGATCATCGCATGGACCAACCTGAGTTTGTAGCCCGGAACTATCATCAACTGTGTGCTTCCGCTATATGTTGTTAATTTCTGTTGATCAAGATGTTTTTCAACGGCTTGTAATGCACTTTCTGTTGAAAAATGATGAGGGTACTTTTCATCATAAGCGTCCCACTGATGAACGATCGGGATTTTATTTTTTTCACCAACTAAAAGTTTAACGCCAAGCCAATAAAGGCTTTCCAGCGTTCTGACTGAAGTTGTTCCTACTGCTACAATGGGATCGTTGAGATGCTGAAGCAGATTCCTGATTGTTGCTGACGATACAATGATTTTCTCACTGTGCATTACATGATCAGAAAGGATAGGAGCACTTACTGGCCTGAATGTTCCTACTCCCACATGCAAGGCAAGTTTTTCGAAGGAAATGTTTTTTCCTTGAAGACGTTTCATAACTTCTTCTGTGAAATGCAATCCTGCCGTTGGTGCTGCAACTGATCCTTCATGCTTGGCATAAATTGTCTGGTAACGGAGCGTGTCCACTACAGAATCTCCCCTGTTGATATATGGCGGAAGTGGTATCCTTCCCGAAATCTCAAGAATTTCCGAGAATGTAACAGATGCAGGTTCCCAGCTAAATTGGATCAGAAAATGACCATCACCGGCATCTTCTAATTTTCCTGCATTCAGCAAATATTTGTGATCGTGAAAGAGGAATTCTTTTCGCAAATTGCCGTCTTTCCATCGTTTTGCATTACCAACCAGGCAACACCACGTACATCCTCCGGTTTGCTGAAAGGCTCCCTGGATCTCTGCTGTCGGCAGGACTGGCTCAAGACAGAAAATTTCAATGGTTGCACCTGTACTTTTTGTGAAAATAAGCCTGGCACGGATCACCTTGGTATCGTTGAATACCAGGATGCTGTTTTCCTGAATGTAATGATCAACCTGCGAAAATGCTGTCTCATTAATGGTTCCTTCCTTCCAGATCAGCAATTTTGAAGAATCCCTGATATCAAGCGGAAACTGTGCGATCCTTTCAGGTGGAAGCGGATAATCAAAATCCTCTATTTTGAGATGTTCAGGGAAGTTCATCATGAGTTAGTTAGTTGATGAGTTGATGAGTTGATGAGTTGGTGAGTTGGTGAGTTAGTGAGTTAGTGAGTTGGGGCCAATAACTTTCTGATTCAACTCGTCAACTCATCAGCTCGTTACTTTGGTAACTCATCAACTTAACAGCTCGTTAGCTTGGTAACTCTATTTTTTCTCCGAAGTAAAGAAATTCGGTTTGTAAGTGATCATCAGATAAACGTACTGCGACCCTCTTACCGAGCTTTTCAAACCATTATACACTTCCATTGTTGAAGTTGGAAAGAAATAACAGTAAGCGGCATTGAGTTCAACATTTGGAATCGGTTTATACAGAAACATCAGGTCAAGTTCAGAACCAAGGGTTTTATTGACTTTTGTTTTGCCATCGGCCAGATATTCATTGTCAAAGCTGAAATGCCTGAAAGTTGCCTCCAAAGAGGTGATCTTGCTGAAGTTTATGGTGCCGCGTGCATTGATCTGGTTAAGGCCGGGATGATTCGGAGAAGTTGTAATCATAGAGCCGAAGAAATCCATATAACCATAGAACTGATGATTTGTTCCGTAAAGCATATTAAAGCTGGTGACTTTTTTTGCAGCTTCAGCCTTATTGGCCGGGCTGTTATCAGTGCCGCTAAGGTGTTCATAACCGACCATAAGTTTGAAGGGTTTTACGATTTGATAAGCAACAGTACCACCACAGAAATTGGCTGAGACTTCACGTCCGTCCTGAATATGGCCACCTTGGTAATAGCCACCTGCCCAAATACTGAGATTTTTCCGGTTGAACCAAGCATTGCCGCCAACAGTGAACCTTGCATAGATCTGGCTAGGACTGGTGATTGGAACCTGGGATGTAGTTGAAAGGTTGGTATGACCTACTGTATCATTCCCATTAACCACCCACAGAATCTGGGTTGATGTGACCTTCTCGTACCTCGTTGGCAGCTGGAATGCATCAACGATGCCTATGACAGAAATTTTCAGTTTCTCTTTGAAGAATGTCTTCTGGTTCCACAAATACGCCATGTATTTATAATTCTTCAGGTAATAGTCTGAAAGGAAGGCTCCTGCCGGGCTGGCATTGTTGATGGCAAAACTGAAATCTCCATGGTAAGCAGCCTTTTCAATGCCCCACTGAAATCCGATCAGATCATGGGCTGAACCCTGAGGTCTCCAGTTATTGTAACCGATCAGCCTCTGATCATCGTAGGAAATGGACATACGACCAACACGGATGGAGAAGTTGGTGCAGAAATTGAATTTGAACCAGGCTTCGAAAACGTTAATTGTGTTGTTTTTTATTGTATCGCTGTTGTAATAATTGTTTTCCCCGAAAACAAATGCATGCTGCAATGTAAAGTGCGTTGTGAACTTCTCATTTTTATAATCAAAAATGATACGCTCTCTGCCCAGGATGTCACCATAGGCTGTTTGTGTTGAATCGCGCAGTTTGGTATACCCGTCACGGTATTCGCCCCGTGGCCGGAATTCTCCGGAAATGGAGAACTGTGCAAGAAGGGATCCGGCGGATAAAGCCAGAAGGATAAAAATTATCAAGAAGCGATGTAATACCTGTTTCATAAATAATAATTTTAGGTCCATAGGGGAATATGATGCCGCGAAAGTAGCAAAAAATAATTCTGGCATGGATTGCTAACCAATAGATATTTCATAATTTTTTCTGTAATTTTACCAGACATAATAATACTTTGATGAAGGTAGTAAAACAGATTCCTAATGCACTGACTTCTTTGAATCTTACATGCGGGCTTGTGTCTATTGTGCTTGTTATGGAAGCAAAGGATGGTAATTTGACCGGGCCCGCTTTGTTGATTTTTCTTGCTGCAATATTTGACTATCTTGATGGTACTGCAGCCCGGTTACTTGCTGCCTATTCTGATCTGGGAAAACAACTCGATTCATTGGCGGATTTGATCTCTTTCGGAGTTGCTCCGGGAATCATCATGTTCCGGATTTTGTCCAATCCAGCCCTCACAAGTTCCAACATTCTTGAACGGATGCACATTATTCCATATTTGGCATTATTAATCCCTATTTGCTCGGCATTTCGATTAGCGAAATTCAACATTGATCCACGACAGGAAGTAAATTTCATTGGACTTCCAACCCCAGCCAATGCCATTTTCTTTGCATCTATCCCGCTGATTTTGTGTCTTCAACCGAATATTTTCACGATTATTAAATTGACATTTTTTCTTAATTTTTTCTCTAATGCCCGTATTCTCACGATCCTGGTTGTATTCTTTTCCTATTTGCTGATCTCCGATTTTCACCTCTTTTCAATGAAATTCAAAAACTGGAATTTTGCGGATAACAGGGTTCGTTATCTCTTTCTTGGAACGACCATGGTTCTTTTGATTTTTTTCTCTCTCAGCGCCATACCCTTGATTATTCTGACGTATCTCCTTCTTTCAATGGGGTTTCAGAAGCAGATTTGAAAGCAACTTAAGGAGTTTAAGGAAAGAGGCATTACCGCAACTCAAAATTTTGGCCAAGGTAGACTTTTCTTACATGAGGATCCCCGGCAAGTTCTTTTGAAGTGCCTGACATTAGTATCGACCCTTCAAAGAGAAGGTAAGCCCTGTCGGTGATACTCAGTGTTTCGTGAACGTTGTGATCGGTGATGAGTACGCCGATATTTTTTGCTTTCAGTTTTTTTACAATATTCTGAATATCTTCAACGGCAATAGGGTCAATTCCTGCGAATGGTTCATCAAGTAAAATAAATTTCGGGTCAACAGCCAAACAACGGGCGATTTCCGTTCGTCTTCGTTCTCCTCCGGATAAAGTAATTCCTGCACTTTTACGTACATTCTGCAAACCGAACTCATCAATGAGGTTTTCTAACCGATCTTTTTGTAATCCCTTGCTGAGTTTCGTGAACTCGAGGATGGCTTTGATGTTATCTTCCACACTTAATTTGCGGAAGATTGATGCTTCCTGTGCCAGATAACCGATTCCTCGTTGTGCCCTGCGAAACATCGGTTCTTTCGTGATATTCAAATCATCAAGAAAAACATCTCCCGAAAGAGGCTTTATCAAACCAACCATGATATAAAAGGAAGTTGTTTTACCAGCACCATTAGGTCCTAACAAACCCACGATCTCACCCTGATGAACCTGGATGGACACTTCATCCACGACAGTCCGATTACGATATTTTTTTATGATTTTTTCGGTACGAAGGAGCATGTTCAACCTCTGTTTAACTTTCAGTTTCAAAATTAGAAATTAAATTACACATCAGAATGAAAAGTTTGCCGAAGCAAAAACTCCGAACTTTGAAACATTGGGATTTTCTTTGTCATGAAGATGTGAAAGCCGCCAGATACAATCAATCCGGAAAAACTTGAAGATATTTTCTATACCAACTCCTGTTTCCCAGTATATCTCCTTATTGAAACTGCGAAGCTGATCAGGAAACTGAGAAAATGAAGTATTTTTCCCTGTAAGATTGCCATAGACTCCCTGCACATATGCAACTTCTCTCCATTTCAACTTCCTGAGCAATGGCAATTTGTTGAAGAGTAATCCTTCAAAATGATGCGTGTAGTAAGCAGAGATATATTCGTCACTTAAAAATTCGTAATAGTTCATCAGATTGGAAGAATATTCATCAAAGAAAAAGGTTTGGTTCCCATCCTGGATTTTAAGTAACGGGTAGGGCAGGGTCCCCCAGATTTTTCCGGTCTGAACAATATATTTTGACCAACCGATTGTGGCGAAATTAAACCATTGCTTAACATTCAATTCAATTCTATGATACTCAAAATCGCTCTTAAAAACATTAGGCATCCCATAACAGTAGCTCAATTGGATGATCGGGTAGATGGAACTAATGGAGATTCTGTAAAACTGCCCACTGATGTACCTTTCCCTGAAAGATAACCGCACATCGATTCTTGCTTCTGTGGTATAAATCGAAGACATCAAAACAGGAGTTTTATCTCCATACGGATAGATGATAAATTCTGTGGAACCCAATGGGAAAATTTCCCTGTGATTCAGTGAAAAAGTATTGGAAAGACCGGTGAACCATTCATGTTCATAAGTAATCTTGTACTCCCGGGTAAGAGTTAGCTTGTTGTTTGGGCCACGGTGAAAAAGAGAAGCCAGGATGTTGTCTGTTTTGATCGCACTGAAACTTGTACCTAATTGCTCTACATCATATTTATAGTTAATGGTAAGCACTCTTCTGGGATTTTTGTTGAAAACATAGATGAGATCTGCACCATATTTAAAAGTCAGATCTTTGGTTCCATATGCTGCAAATCCTTCCAACTGAATTTTCTTACTGAAATTATTACCCGTCCTGGCTCCGATGCGAAAACGGCTTCCTTCCACACCATTAAAGCTGTATAACCTGAAATATGGACCGATTTCAAGTTTTCCCCAGGGTAAATAACCAGTAAAAAGTCCATAGAAAAAATCATTGTATTTTCGGAAAACGGTGAGATTCTTAACTGTATCACTCATTTTATAAATATTCATCTCCTTTTTTGAAAGTTTCTCAGGCCGGTTTTCCTGCCAATAATTCTCATCTTTTCCTGAAGCATCTGGCTTTTCCATTATATTGGCCGGAATAGAGAAGAATTTTTTGCTATCAGGTGGATCAAAGGAATAATTGCTGCTGATCACTGTGCGCTGTCCAAAAAAACCAAGTGTTCTTTTGCTTTTATCCAGGATATTGAAGTCAGCGACCATATAATCTTTTGTAACCATCCAGAATTGTTGGTTTGTCCATTCATATTCCTGCTGCAGCATCAGGTCGTTGATAAAGTTAATGTTTGCATCAGGATCAATCCGTAGTTCTATTTTCTTTATTGCGTATGAAGTGTCGGCTGCCCAAAGCTTTCCGGTAAATGCCAGCTCCTGTTTATGCCTTGGTTTAAACATGATCTGATAACACCATTGGTTTCCTATAAACAGGCTGTCGACAAGATAATACTTATAATAATCGAGTCCAAAGTCGGCAATTGGACTGATAAAGTTTTTTTCAAAGAGGAAGATAAAATTATTGTAGATGTCAACTTCCTGTGAAAAATTACCGAGAAACTGTGCAAAATTGAGGTTCTCAAACCCGGAAGTACGGGTTGCTGTGATAATCTCTTTTTTTGATTTTGGAGATTTCCGGAAATAAATATCCGACATTGTCTCGGAAATAAATACAGGCAGATAGGCTTTCCCGTTGACAGTTGAAGTGTCCATGTACGTAAAGACAAATCCAAATGGTTTCATGAGTTTCAGGTTCTTCAACCTGTTTGAAATGTTGTTGGCATCAAGTTCTATTTTTGTGTATGCTTTGTTTTGGTAAGATTCAAAAGACCGGAGGCTGTTTTTTTGTTTGTTTTGGATGATTTTCTTCAGGATGACTTCTGCAGGATTCCCTTTGTATTTTATGACAACCTCCGGGAGATCCAGGTTGATTGGCGAAAGTTCAAAATCAATTGTCTGGAATTGATATTTGATGATTTTCTTTGTTGTTGATTCGTAGCCCATCATGGAAACACGAATCGAATCGCCTGTAACCTTAGTATCGATAGCATATTTTCCTGCAAAATCGGTCAATGTTCCAACCGTTGTTCCTTTAATGATGATGTTTACGAACGGAAGAGGTTCTTTGCTCCTGGCGTCTGTGATAGTTCCCATAATCTTTGTGACCTGAGAAAGAACGATTATTGGGAAACAAATAAGACGCATGACCAGGATGGTCATCACAAATGTCTTCATTTTGTTGGATGTAAGATCAGATAATACCTTCACGAAGAATATCATGGAGATGAAGAACCCCCAGATATTTGTCATCTTTTGTCACAAGCAGCTGGGTGATGTTATTTTGCTGCATGACTGCAAGGGCTTTGACAACGAGGGTGTCGGGTTCAATGGTCCGGGGATGCTTGCACATGATATCTCCGGCAACAAAACGCTGGATATCGGTATTCTTTTCCAGCATCCGGCGAAGGTCCCCGTCAGTAATGATTCCTGCAAGGATTTCGCCATCCAAAACCGCGGTGGAGCCAAGCCTTTTAGAGGAGATTTCAAGAATTACCGTCTTTAAAGTGTCTTTCACCTGCACCGCTGGAACCTGGTTGTTAATATAAAGATCTGCAACTTTCAGGTAAAGTTGTTTTCCCAATGCGCCGCCTGGATGCAGCTTGGCGAAGTCAGATTGTGTGAAACCTTTTTGCTCAAGCAGACACACAGCAAGGGCATCGCCCATGACCATCTGCATCGTGGTGCTGGTAGTCGGGGCAAGATTATTGGTACAGGCTTCTTTGGAGATAGTAGTGTCAAGAATATAATCAGCTTGTCTTGCAAGATAGGAGTTGCGGTTCCCCACCATTGCGATCAGTAAACTTCCATGTAGTTTAAGCAACGGAACAAGAACTTTTATTTCAGGAGTTTCACCACTTTTAGAAATACAGAGTGTAATGTCTTCTTTCTGAATGATTCCCAGGTCACCATGAATAGCATCAGCAGCATGCATGAAAATGGCTGGAGTTCCGGTTGAATTTAACGTGGCTACGATTTTTGCTCCTACATGGGCGCTTTTTCCAATACCTGTAATGATTACCCGGCCTTTTGATTGAAAAATTTTCTCAACACATTTAATAAAATCATCATTAATGGCATTTATTAATGCTGAAATAGCCTCAACTTCCTCTTGTATAGTACGAATAGCTATTTTTTTCAGTTCCTCACTTTCTTTCAATACACAATTTATTTTAAAATTAATTGTTATAAAATAGGCTATATGTAGTATATTTGTATTAGAGGCTGCACAGTCTTGAAAATATCAGGATTAACCGCGCAAAAGTACGAAAATAAACAAGAGTTAAAAAATGGCGGATAAGAAGGACGAGTTTCATCTTTATGAAGTACTAAAAAAAATCTTTGGATTCGACAGTTTCAAAGGATATCAGGAAGCTATCATTAATAATGTTCTGGCGGATAAAGATACGTTTGTAATCATGCCAACTGGCGGGGGGAAATCTCTTTGCTATCAGCTTCCGGCGCTGATCAAGAAAGGTACTGCCATAATTATTTCACCCCTTATTGCATTGATGAAAAACCAGGTCGATTCTATACGTAGTTTTGGAACCGATAGGAATGTTGCACATTTTATGAATTCCACCCTGAACAAGCAAGAGATTACTCAGGTCAAAAAGGACATTGTAAGCGGGAAAACGAAATTACTCTATGTTGCTCCGGAAACAATTACCAAGGATGAGAATATTGAATTTCTGAAATCCATCAGAATTTCGTTTTATGCAATTGATGAAGCCCATTGCATATCGGAGTGGGGACATGATTTTCGTCCTGAATACCGGCGGTTACGTCCAATTATTGATGCTATCGGACAAAAGGTTCCTGTGATTGCCCTGACTGCAACCGCTACCCCTAAAGTGCAGCAGGATATCCAGAAAAACCTGGGGATGATGGATGCCACTCTTTTCAAGGCCTCATTCAACCGCCCCAATCTTTATTATGAAGTCAGGCCAAAGACAAAAAATGTGGTCAAAGACATCATCAAATACATCAAAACAAACCAGGGAAAATCAGGGATCGTATATTGCCTTAGCCGCAAGAAGGTGGAAGAATTGGCGAATTCCTTAGTCGTCAATGGAATCAAAGCACTTCCTTACCATGCAGGATTGGATGCGGCTACACGCCGGCATAACCAGGATAGCTTCCTCATGGAAGAAGTTGACGTTATCGTTGCTACGATTGCTTTCGGAATGGGAATTGACAAACCCGATGTCCGCTATGTTATCCATCACGATATTCCCAAAAGTCTTGAAGGTTACTACCAGGAAACCGGTCGTTCGGGACGTGATGATGGCGAAGGAAATTGCATTGCTTTCTATAGTTACGACGATATCCAGAAACTGGAAAAATTCATGAAGGGTAAACCCGTTGCTGAACAGGAAATTGCAAACCAATTACTGCTTGAAACTGTTGCCTATACCGAATCTTCAGTTTGCCGACGGAAACAATTACTCCATTATTTCGGAGAAATTTCCAAGGAAGATAATTGTCAGAATTGTGATAACTGCCTTCATCCCAAAAAGCGTTTTGAAGGAAAACAATACGTGAAAATCGTTCTCGATAGTGTGATTGCCGTTAAACAGCAATTCAAGCAGAAACATATCATCAATATTATTCTTGGGAAGAATACTGCCACGATTAAATCATATAAACATAATAAACTTGCAGTATTCGGGCTGGGAGCTGAAAAAGATGAAAAGTTCTGGAATGCAGTTGTGCGACAGGCACTCATTGAACGATTATTGTTAAAAGATATCGATAATTATGGTCTCCTGAAAGTAAGTCCCGAAGGCTTTAAATTCTTAAAGAAACCGGTTTCCTTTATGCTGGTTGATGATCATGATTTTGAGAACATTGAGGAGGATGAATTCTTTGCTGCAATGGGTTCAAAATCAAGCACTACCGACAAGACATTATTCGCGCTTTTAAAGGATCTTAGAAAGGAAATTTCGCGAAAAGAAAAACTTCCTCCATTTGTGATCTTCCAGGATCCATCATTAGAAGACATGGCCATTCAATACCCTGTCAGCGTCGAGGAATTGAAACAGATCACCGGTGTGGGCTCAGGAAAAGCCTTGAAATATGGTAAACCATTTCTGGAACTGATCAAAGATTATGTCGAGGAAAATGAAATCATCCGCCCGATGGATATGGTGGTCAAGTCAGTTGTCAATAAATCCGGGTTGAAGGTTTATGTGATCCAGAACATTGATCGCAAAATAACACTTGAAGATATTGCTTATGCTAAAAACATGAGCCTCTCAGAATTACTATCAGAGATTGAAAGCATTGTAGGTTCAGGCACCAAAATTGACATTCAATATTATGTCGATGAATTTGTCGACCCTTATCACCAGGAAGAAATATTTGAATATTTTCGCGAAGCCGAATCAGACTCTGTTGAAGAAGCACTGAAAAATTTGGGTGAGAATGAATTTACTGAAGAAGAGATCCGTTTGATGCGGATTAAATTCATGTCAGAATTAGGTAATTAAAATTCCAGATCATGCAAGGGGAAAATTTTGAAGAACCTGAAAATTATCAGGCAAATGAAGAATTACATGCTTTTCCGAAAGAAGAGAAGCCAGTTTCGGTGAAGAGACCATTCTTTTCACCTCCGACTTTTACTGAATGTATCTTGCTTTTCGGGCTTATCGTTCTGTATGTGCTCTTTTTAACCTCAAATAAACCGGAAAAGGCCGTTCCAATTGCGTTTCAAAAAGCCGGAACCAAATCTACTTCAGTTGTCTTTGTTAATATTGATTCCCTGAATGCAAAATATGAGTTTGTCAAATTGATGAAAAACGATCTTGTATCCACCGGAAAACGTATGCAAAATGAGATTCTCTCTGAACAAGCTGCGTTTGAAAAAGAAGCCGCTGATTTTCAGAAGCAGGTAGCGGCCAACTCCATCTCAGAAGAAAAAGCCAAGACAGTTTACGAAAAGCTGATGCAGAAACAACAAGCGCTGGTGGATAAAAAAGACCGCTACACGCAACAGGTAGCCGACAAAGAAATGAAAATGAACCTGACCCTCCTGGATACTGTCACCAATTTTCTGAAACGGTACAACCGAACGTATAAATATGATTATATTATGGGTCTTAAGACTGCCGGAGAAATTCTCGTGGCAAACGACACGTTGGATATTACGAAAGACGTTTTAGATGCACTTAATAGGACCTACCAGGAAAAGAAAAAATAGCCTAAAAAGATATTTTTTCCTCCTTTTTTTTCTGCTGTTATTTTCTTCCTGCGGGAAAAATGAGCCAGTTGTTCTGCATGATGACCTTCCTGCAGATTCTATCATTCCACGAAGCCAGATGGTAAAGATACTTGCCGATGTTCATGTTCTTGAAGCTGCTTCCCAGGCTGTAAAGAAGAAGGGAGCAAATGAGCAGCAGATGGCTGTTTATTACTATAACCGGTTATTCTCTAAATATCACATATCGGAAAGAAGGTTCCGTGCAAACCTGGATAATTACCAGGCAGAAACGAGCAAGTTCTACGAGCTTTATGAAGACGTAATAAAGGAATTGGATAAACAGATAAGTCTTCGGAAGATGGGCAATTCAAAGTTGAAATAAGCGCCTTATTTTTTTGTGTAAACAGCGGTGGCGTCAGTCTTGGTGGCACCGTCAGTCATAGTGTATGTCCAGTTGATCGTAGTTGTGCCTGTCATTGTACCACTTCCGCTG
Source organism: uncultured Bacteroidales bacterium (assembly GCA_903915465.1). Classification (GTDB taxonomy): domain Bacteria; phylum Bacteroidota; class Bacteroidia; order Bacteroidales; family FEN-979; genus FEN-979. Next base: position 23,448 of record CAIWTA010000038.1, read on the forward strand.
ATGTGTGTCATATTTCCTACAGCCTGATCAGGATCAAGGGTTATTGAATTCCCGGAGATATAGGCTGTTGCCCTGTTTCCTACCAGAAGGTTAGCAAAATTATCAATCAATACCCGGCTGGATTCATTTGGATCGGCGAGGATTGTTACGGGAAAACTTCCTTTGGTATGGGTTTCACTAACGGTCCAACTTCCAAGGAATTTTGCACGGCTATCACCCGAAGGAGAAATATTAGTATCAGTTTTTGTACAAGAAACAAGAGCAATCACTACCAGAAAGAGCAAAAAGTAAGAAAATCTGATTGACTTTTTCATGATTACTTATTTAATATGAATTATCTAATGACAGTCTGAAGACAAAAAGCCTGTATATAATTTAGCAATAAATTGATTTCAACTCCCGCATTCCCGCATTCCTGCGTTCCTGCGTTCCTGCATTCCCGCATTCCTGCATTCCTGCATTTCTGCATTCCCGCATTCCTGCATTCCTGCATTCCCGCATTCATTTAATACTTCCCATCTGTTTTGGCGCCAGTTATTATGGCCACACTTGAGCCACAACCAAGCCGGTTTGCACCGGCATTGATCAATGAGATGGCCTGGTCATAAGTTCTGATTCCTCCACTGGCTTTAACACCCAGTTTAGGACCAACAACCCTTCGCATCAAAATGATATCCTCAACTGTGGCACCGCCGCCGGAAAAACCTGTGCTGGTCTTGACAAAATCAGCATCTGCTTTCCTGGCGAGTTCGCATGCAATAACTTTTTCTTCATCAGTCAGGAAGACTGTTTCAATGATCACTTTTAAAATGGTGTTACTTCTGCAGGCTCTCTTGATCGCCCGGATATCTTCCTCAACCAATTTCAGATCTCTGGATTTCAGTGCGCTGACATTTATCACCATATCGATTTCGTTGGCTCCGCTTGAGATAGCGCTTCTGGTTTCAAATGCTTTGCTACGTGTATCCATTTCTCCCAAAGGGAACCCGACAACGGAACAAACTTTGATACCTGAACCCCTCAACTTTTTTGCAACATAAGGAACCCAGCCGGAATTGACACAAACCGACATGAATCTGTATTTAATTGCTTCGTTGCAGAGTTGCTCAAACTGGGCAACAGTAGCTTCGGGCTTTAATAATGTATGGTCGATATATCCTGCAAGTTCAGCAGGAGATATAAACGGTTTTTGAGAAGATGCAGATGAAGATTCTTGCTTTTTCGAATCCAGCAACTTCATCTTCTCAGTCAGGCGCGACATTACTTCATTGGTGATTTTGTCAATCAATTCATCATGTTCCATAAAAACTCCTCATCTTTTCTACTGCCATCATTTTATTTATTCTCGGCCAATGTCTTCCGCCTTCAAATCTTGTTTCGAGCCATAGTTTGACCATCGTGCATAACTCGCCTGCATTATGCTGTGATGTGCCTAACGTCAATACATTGGCATTATTATGTTCACGGCTGTTGATAATTGTTTTTTCATTCCAGCATAAAGCAGCTCTGATTCCCGGAACTTTATTGCAAACCATGGATGAACCAATTCCTGCAGCATCCAGCATGATCCCGCGGTCGCATTGGTCGGTTGTAACTTTTTTTGATACTTCAACGGCAAAATCAGGATAATCAACCTTTACAGTACTGTTATTTGTACCGACATCAATGACTAAATATCCCAGACTTTGCAGATACAATTTCAATATCTCCTTTGAATCATAAGAACCGTGGTCAGCACCAATAGCAATTCTCCTGACATTATCGGATCGGTTGATCGCTTTGGTTTTTTCCGGATTATTTTCCATCAGGATTTACTTTACAATGATATCTCATCAACAATTCCGGCAACAACTAATTTTATTGTCAGTGAATTGGGTTCCTTGAGTATTGATCTTGCAGAATTTCCTTCATCCAGGGTGATCACAAAATCTCCAACCCCTGCCTGAACGGCATCCACAGCAAGAAAGGATTTTCCTTTTGGCTTTCCATCAGGATCAATCGGCTGAATTAGTAACAGCTTCTTTGACTCATACCCCGGAGCCGATATCGTTGAAACAACATTTCCTATGACTTTTCCAAGTATCATTTTTGATTTTTGACAAACAGTTCATCCACAATTCCCATGATTGCCGCATCACAAGGGTTCATCAGGGTTTCCAGCACACGGCTGGCCTCTTTACTTGTTTCATAATAGATAAGGTTACCCGTTCCAGCCTGGATAGTATCCACTGCCACGATAGGATCTCCTGCATTTTCAAGGTTTTCATCTACCGGTTGCACCAAAAGCAGCTTTAATCCTTCAAAAGATTCAACCTTATGTGTGCTGATTACCCGTCCTGTTACGATTCCAAGTTTCACCTGTTAATTATTTTTTGATCTGGATGATTAATTTCTAAAATTTTAGTATTAGCCAATTCCTCCGTGATTCTCAGTGTCTTCTCTGTGTTACTCAGTGTAATTTTTATTTCACAGAGAACCACAGAGGAATTTCACAGAGATACACAGAGAGAAATTTCATAATTGATTCAAAACATGTATAATAGATCAAATTATTCTGAAATAATCAACCAGCGTGCAACGTCTTTCTCTCGTAAAAGTTCTCGCCCGCGTAACTCCTTCTCCCGTTGGGCTGGCAATCGTAAAGGATGCAAAACCGGCACCTCCGAACCCCAATCCCGCATAACTGGGACCGTTTTTAATAAATATTGAACAATTGGCAGCCTTGGCCATCTTGCTGAGTTTGGCAATATTTAATGAATGCATAATTGCTGTATGCCTGAATCCATGTTCACATTTTACTGCCAAATCTATCGCAGCGTCCACATCTTTGACCCTGACCAATGGCATAACCGGCATGAGTTGCTCTGTCCAAACCAATGGATGATCGTTGCCGACCTCACACAACAACAATCTTGTCGAGGGCGGTACAGTCAATCCTATAGCCTTGGCAATATATTCAGCATTTTTCCCGACATAATTTTTATTTGCACCGCCTTCAACTCCGGGACCTCCAGGCTCCGAGATGATAAGTGCTGTGATCTGCTTTATCTGTTCTTCATTTAATTCAAAGGCGCCATTTTTCTTCATCTCTTCTTTCAGCCTGTCAGCAACGGAAGCAACGCAAAGTATTTCTTTTTCACAGATGCAGATCACATTGTTATCAAGACTTGCTCCGTTAACAATGTCTTTTCCGGCTTTTACGATATCTGCTGTTTCATCCACAATACATGGCGGATTGCCAGGTCCTGCAGCAATTACCTTCTTTCCGCTGTTCATTGCAACCTTCACTACAGCCGGACCTCCTGTAACAACAAGGATTGCTATTTTTTTATGCGACATCAATTCTTTCGCAGATTCGATGGTAGGTTCATCAATACAAGTAAGAAGATTTGCCGGTCCTCCGGCTTCAACGATGGCTGTGTTGAGAAGGTTGATCAGGAAGCCTGAAACTTTTTTAGCTGAAGGATGAGGATTGAAAACAACGGCATTTCCGGCAGCAATCATACCTATGCTGTTGCTGATGATTGTCACCACAGGATTGGTACTTGGCGTGATTGAACCGATTACTCCATAGGGCGCTTTTTCAATGAGAGTCATGCCAAAATCATCCGAATAGGCTTCGGGCTGGATATCTTCAACTCCCGGAGTTTTCAAAATCCCAAGTTCATTTTTTATCATTTTATCTTCCCAACGGCCAAGACCTGTCTCTTCCTGAGCCATTTTTGCTAATGTTTCGTTGTTTAAAAGGGAAGTCCTTCTGATATTCTCAATGATTTTTTTTCGGGTTTCCAGGGTTAATTTAGTCAATTCAAGATAAGCTGTTTCTGCTGCAGCAATGGCATGGCTGATGTTGGAAAAAACGCCAATGCTTTGACTGGTGCCCTCTTTCGGAAGATTCAGATTCATGCTTTTGACAACCTCTTCAACTAACTGCCGAATATTCTGTTCCAGATTTTCCATTGTTTTTCAACTTCTACATGAAAAATTGTTTTACTTCATGGTGTGGTCGTGGAATAATGGTCTTCATACATAGCTGTCCTTTGGTTATTGCCTTTGCAGATCCGGCTTCTATAGCCGCTTCCACAGCATCAAGAGAGCCCTGGATTTTGACATATGATTTCCCGCCAAATCCTATCGCAAGACGGATTTCAATAATCCTGATTCCCCCGACTTTTGCAGCGGTATCGCCAGCCTCTATGCTGGAAGCGACAGACAATGTCTCAATAATTCCAATGGCATTCCATTCTTCAGATAGAACTTTTTTCCCGATCGCATGTATAACATTTTCATGAACTCTAGGAAGAAACAAACTATCAACAACGAGTTCCTTACCTATTTCAAAACCTTTCTGATAGGAATATTCAACTGAAGCTACATCTCCGCTAAAAACGATCAGATATTTTCCCGGGCAGATAGTTCTTGCTTCAATGATCTTAATTGGGGCAACTTTCAGCATCTCATCCAGAGCCTGATAACCGATCGCAATACTGCTAAACTCCAAGACGCCTAAAACAATTGAGTCCATTTATTTCTTATAAACTATCTTATCATTTTCATCAATTACATCAATGATGCCAACTATTATGGCATCAATTGGCTTACTGACTGTTAATGGGGTTTCTCTGGCAGATGTGCTTTCGGAGATCATTACCAGTTCATTACGATTGGCACCGATTAAATCAAGAGCCACCAGATAGTCACCTTTTATTTCACCCCGTTGGCTGCTTTTATCTACGAGGAGATACCTTGCTCCAGCCAGATCATCTGCTTTTACAGTACTGACAACGGTTCCAACTACTTTTCCCAGAATCATTCTCAGGCTTTCTATTTATTTTTTTGAAAAGTATAAACTCCGTCTTTTTCAATAAAATCAACGATGGCGATGACGGCAGAATCTGCAGCTTTTCCTTCGGTAGCTTTGGTAAATCTGGCACTGCTTCCGGAAACGTAAAAGACGATTTCGCCTATTCCGGCTCCCACACTGTCAATTGAAACAACATAATCATTCTTGCCTTTTAAGGTCACAGGATCAATTTTTTCGAGGAGTAAAAATTTAACTCCGTCCAGATTCTGTGCTTTTTGGCTGGAAACAACTGTTCCAATGACCTTTGCTAGTATCATAATCCTTCAAAGATGTAGTAAATTTTCCGGTTTATTTTTTCGACATTCCTCTACCTAAAGGAAGAGCAGAATCAACATTATTATGCGGCCGTGGAATGATGTGGGAGGAAACAATTTCTCCAACCTTTTCGGCAGCCATCATACCAGCGTCAACTGCGGCTTTAACGGATGCAACATCCCCGCGGACAATTGCAGTTACAAATCCGCCTCCGATTTTTTCATATCCGATCAGTTCAACTTTTGCAGCTTTAACCATGGCATCTGAAGCGACTACCATTGCAGTAAAACCACGGGTTTCGATCATTCCTAATGCATCAGTACTATTCTCACTCATAATCGTAATTTTTAAAATTTATTTTTAGAATTATTTGTAATCTTCTTTTAGGGATCTACCAGAAATCTCAGCTAACCGTTTTTCGACTGCCTTTTTGCATTCCAGCACTTCTGCTTCTTCTCCGCCAATGTAAACCCTGCCGAACTTTCCAAATCCCATGACATCAATGATATTGATATGTGCAGACTTTTCCGCTTCATTTGCAGCAAAATATGCATAACCGGCAGGTTCTACTTCCAGAACAAACAAGGTATCTCCTCTCAAAAGCATCATTCCCATTCGTGTTCTGTTGATCAGCTGCGCATGATGGTCTTCCACATTTTTAATAAGCTGACTGGTCAGAATTCTTGGTTTTAGCCGGTCATCTTCTGTTTTATGGATGGCTTTCAGGACTGACTCCCCAGCGGTCCGGGTCTCTCCCTGGCTGTTGGAATGAACCTCAAGCATTCCGTAGGCTCTCTCCACGACCTGCATCCCGGGGGTCACATTGGTTGCCTTTAGCGCAATATCTGTCAAGGTGTTGATTTCAATTCCAGGGGCAATTTCAATTATGCAGCAAGCCTGTCCACCGACCGGTAGATAACCTCTGGATACCGTTGCTAAGTAAGAGGCCATCTGTAACTGCAGGGAATCTAAAAAAATGTATGTTCTTAAATCAACCATGATAGTTGTCCTTTCTTAGTTATTTTCCTTTCCTGATTGTTTTTCTACCCAGCGGCAGGGCACTATCCAGGTTATCATGAGGCCTCGGAATCACATATGTGGAGATAATCTGGCCAACCTTCTCAGCAGCGCTGACGCCGGCATCAACAGCAGCTCTCACGGCAGCCACATCTCCACGAACAATGGCTGTTACATACCCACCACCGATTTTTTCATACCCGATCAATTCAACTTTTGCAGCTTTTACCATGGCATCTGATGCTTCAACCATTGCCGCAAAACCTCTGGTTTCAATCATTCCCAATGCCGTCATTTCATTATTTTCCATAAAAAATGCTTCTTAGTTAATACCGTTTTCAGAAAACATCATTGATAGATACAAATATAGAATTATTTTTATTAGAAGCTAAAAATTTCGCGTCATTGTCACCATTGATTTTATTCAGTAGCCAGCAGGCAGCAAGCAATATGCAACTTGTCAATAAACTTTTGACTTTTGACTTTTGACTTTTGACTTTTGACTTTTGACTTTTAAACTCATCAACTCATCAACTAGAAAGAGAAACTTAGCCCAAGACTTGGCATGAGAGGAAGTTGATAAATTTTACTATTAGAAATCCTGTCGACGTAAAAAATATTTTCCTGATTCAATGCATTGGTGACGCCAACATTGATCTCAAATTTGGTGTTCTTCTTCTTGCCAAAAAGAAATGTTTTCTTCAGGTTGATGTCGACACGGCTGTAGTAGGGCAGACGTCCCTTATTAAAATCTGAATAGATAATCCCAAGTTGGCCATTCTGGCTGATATAGTTACTTCCTATGTTTTCAAAATTAACCTGTTCATAGTAGCCGGCTGTTTGGGTAAATGGGAATCCGGAACCATAATTCCACCTTGCATCCAGCTCCCAACTCAGATGCTTCCCAAAAAGAAAAGTACTTGTAAGATTGAGATTATGTCGTCTGTCGTATGTTGGTACATAAGTTGTAACACCATCATTTCTATGGATATAGCAAAGCGAATAGACTGCCCAGAAATGGAAACGGTTAATATCATAACGCAGGGAAACATCTAATCCTTCGGCATCTCCTTTTTCGATCACAAAATCCTTTTTTAAAATATCAGGTTTATCTGCATTTTGCGCATTGTCATCATAAATTTTATTCCTGTTCATGGTGGTCAATTGTGGATAATATTTATAATAACCTTCAACATTCAGGAAGATGTTTTTAGTGATGTCAAATTCAAAACCAAGAACAACCTGGTCGGATTTCTGAAGTTTGCTGGTAACAGGCTTACCCATAAACTTTGAAGGGAGGTTGTCCGGGCCTGAGATGAAACCGTAGAATAGACTCACAACGTCATTTTCATACGTGGTGCTGATCAGGTTTTGAGAGTACATTCCAGCTGCCATTTTAAGGCGAAAATGATCGGCAAGGTTATATTTCATTGCCAAGCGTGGCTCTAAAGAAATTTCAGAGAGCGAAGCGTAATACTGAAAACGGAGACCCGGTTCGATAATGAATTTCCCAATATTCCATTTGTATTTTACGTAAAGAGAAGGATCCGTAGTATTTTGGGTGAGATCAATTTTACGGTTGACGGGGTTAAAGAAATTAAAAACCGTTTTAAACCCGCTGATCTCAACGCCATATTTCAAAGAATTTTTTCCAAGGAAATAGGTGAAATGAAAACCTGCATTGAATCCGGCAATAGAACTGGTTCTTGCAGATTTGCCTGTTTCCGTAAGATTAACTTTATAGTTGGAGTAAGCAAGGTTGCCTTCAAGAAGTACCGAAGATTTTCCTGGAATAACAACGAAATTCATTCCTCCTCCATAGGCATTCCAGTTATAATCCTGAAGGATTTTATACTTCACCTGATCCGAAAAATCAAATCCATAGAAGTTGACTTTACTTCCGTTAGAAGCATTGATGGATAATTTTCCGTAGATATCTAAGTAGTTATAAGGAAGCCCGTTTTCGTCAATATATTTATAGAAGACCTTGGAACTTTGTTCCAGGTATGAGTTTTTTATGGAAAAAATAAATGATGCACTGGTTCCGTCTTCTGTCTTTGCTTTTGCGATCGGGCCTTCCAGCAATAATTTTGCACCAAACGTACTGGCATCGATTTTTCCTGAGATGCGATTCTTGTTTCCATCACGGGTAGTGATATCCATTATTGATGATATACGGCCGCCATATTCTGCACCAAAACCACCTGTGTAAACTTCCACATTTTTGAGAATATCAACATCGAACACAGAAAAGAGACCTATCGAGTGAAAAGGATTATAGATCACCATACCATCTAAAAGCACTTTATTTTGTACCGGAGGCCCACCTCTGATGTAAAGCTGGCCACCCTGGTCACCACTGAAAATAACCCCGGGAAGCACTTGCAGGTACTGGGCGAGATCGGGTTGCCCGCCAATAGATGGAATTTGCTGAATGTCTTTCGGCGTAATCTTGATAATGGATGTCTGGGTTTCTACTCTTTTATCCTGTCTGGCGGCAGAGATATTGATTTCCCCCAGGTAAAAAGTAGATTTGTTTAGAAACAGTTTCTTTGTGATAAGATCATTCAATTTGATTGTAACGGGAAAACGTAAAGTGTCAAACCCCATATAAGAAACCATCAGAGTATATTGACCAGCCGGAATTTTAGTGATGGCAAAATATCCATTTATATCTGTAGCGGCACCCATGGAAGTTTTATAAAGGTACACATTCGTAAAAATTACCGGTTCTCCGGTTTCGGATTCATAAACAAATCCCCTGATTGTGCCATTCTGGGCGTATGATTTTTGAAAGCAAAAAGAAAGAAAAAGCGTCAGAAGGAGAAAATTATACAGTGAAATCTTATACATCATAACAAAAGATAGAATCGTAAATTTTTAATGAACTATTCCGAAGCGCTCAACGGGATATCTTCGGGAATTACCTTTCATTCGCCGCAAGCGGTACAGAATGAACCCCAATGCCCCTCCCCATAAGGCAAGATTAAATTTCTTTACAAAAGTATGTATTCTGGCAGACTTATTAAAAAAAATTGAAACAACCATCTGCTTTTTCAGGTTTTATCATTGATAGTGAGTACCCGGATAGAAATTCCTTATCCTGATATGATTATGTATTTTAGAAAATATTCTTACATTTGTCGTTACTATAAACAAAAGTTCTCTATGCAAAAATTATTACTCCTGGGTGATGAAGCAATCGCTCAGGGAGCTCTCGATGCCGGGTTATCGGGAATTTATGCTTACCCAGGCACTCCTTCAACGGAAATCACCGAATTTGTTCAGAAATCCAAACAAGCTGAAAAGAATAATGTTCATTCTACATGGTCAGCGAATGAGAAAACTGCTATGGAAGCTTCTCTTGGTATGTCATATTCGGGAAAGAGAGCCATGGTTTGCATGAAACATGTCGGCTTAAATGTTGCAGCAGACCCATTTATTAATTCCGCAATTACTGGTGCGAATGGTGGTATTATAGTAGTTGCTGCCGATGATCCTTCGATGCATTCTTCTCAAAATGAGCAGGATTCGAGGTTTTTCGGAAAGTTCTCCATGATCCCCGTGCTGGAACCTTCAAGTCAGCAGGAGGCATACGACATGGTTTATTATGGATTTGATTTCTCTGAAAAGTATAAAATTCCGGTACTGCTTAGGATCACCACAAGGCTGGCCCATTCACGTTCAGGTGTTGTGAGGAAAGATCCCCGTAAGCAGAATGAAGTTCAGCTACCTTCTGACCTTCGGCAATTTGTTCTTTTGCCTGCAATCGCAAGGAAAAGGTACAGAAACCTGCTCAATGACCAGGCACTTTTTGAAAAGGAAGCAGAAACTTCTGGCTTTAACCAGTATATTGACGGTGTTGACAAATCGATGGGAATCATCGTTTGTGGTATTGCCATTAACTATTTGTTGGAAAACTACCCAAACAGGAATATTCCCTACCCTGTTTTAAAAATAGGCCAATATCCTCTTCCTCATAACCTGGTGGAAAAAATCGCCAATGAATGCGAATCTCTCCTTGTTGTTGAAGATGGCTATCCACTGGTTGAAGAAATGCTTAAAGGTTTTCTGCCCGGCGGGTTAAAGATCAAAGGACGATTAGACGGAACGATTCCGCGTGACGGGGAATTGACGCCAAATATTCTAGCAACTGCCCTTGGAATGAAAGAAACCAAAGGCCTTGCAGTTCCCGGGTTGATGGTTGGCCGGCCACCTTCGCTTTGCAATGGTTGTCCACACATTGATTCGTATAAAGCATTGAATGAAGCAATGGCCACGGTACCTAAAGGACATGTTTTTTCGGATATTGGCTGTTATACCCTGGGTGCTTTGAAACCGTATGAAGCGATCAACTCCTGTGTTGACATGGGAGCTTCGATTACCATGGCAAAAGGAGCAGCCGATGCCGGATTAACTCCTGCTGTCGCCGTAATCGGAGATTCAACATTCACACATTCAGGAATGACGGGTTTATTGGACGCCGTCAATGATAAATCACCCATCACAATTTTTATTCTTGATAACGATACTACTGCAATGACCGGAGGACAGGATTCTCCTGCAAATGGTCGCCTGGAAGATATTTGCAAAGGGATAGGTGTTGAACCAACGCATCTTCACATTCTTCGACCACTAAAGAAATACCATGAGGAAAATGTAAGTATTATTAAACAGGAATTGGCCTATCAGGGTGTTTCTGTGATAATCCCGCGACGCGAATGCATCGTTTCTGTTGATAAAAGAATGCGGGAAAAATTCAAAAACAAGTAAAATTCCTTATATGAAAAAAGATATTATCCTTGCCGGAGTGGGTGGCCAGGGAATTATTTCTATCGCTGCAATTATTGGATATGCTGCGCTGGAGGCAGGATTTTTTCTCAAACAATCTGAAGTTCACGGAATGAGCGTCAGGGGAGGAGATGTTCAATCAAACCTGAGAATTTCTGATAAAGAAATTGCTTCCGACCTGATCCCTTGCGGTAAAGCCGACCTCATTATTGCGGTTGAACCGTTAGAATCCCTGCGCTATTTACCTTATCTTTCATTGGATGGATGGGTAATAACCAGTATCACACCTTTTATCAATATTCCTGAATATCCGGATATGGATAAAGTTTTGGATGAAATTCACAAACTGCCTCATCATGTTGCACTTGATGCTGATGAACTTGCTAAAGAAGTCGGTTCTACGAAAGTGGCAAACACCGTTATTCTTGGAGCTGCTTCCCCGTTTCTGGGGATGGAATTCAGCAAACTGGAAAATGCCATCCGATTTATTTTCCGGGCTAAAGGAGACGAGATCATAGAGCTTAACCTGAAAGCATTAAAAGCCGGCAGGGATTTAGCTGATAAAATCATTAGAACATGATGGATTATTTAATAAATTTGCACACTTTTTTTACTCTCGGTTAAACCAGATTATTTTATTATGAGGATTTTACAAAGGAAAACTGCACATTATACAGAACCACAGAAGGTAGCAAAAATGGGAATTTATCCCTTTTTCAGGGAGATTCAATCAGACCAGGATACTGTTGTTACAATCAAAGGGAAAAAAGTGTTGATGTTCGGCTCAAATAGTTATATGGGGCTGACCAATCACCCGAAAATTAAAGAAGCTGCGATAAAAGCAATCGAAAAATATGGATCCGGGTGTGCCGGGTCTCGTTTTTTGAATGGTACACTCGACATTCATATCGAGCTGGAAAAAAAATTAGCCGAATATGTGAACAAAGAAGCTACGCTTGTTTACAGCACTGGATTTCAGGTTAATCTTGGGGTCATTCCGACAGTTACCAACAGGAATGACTATATCCTCATCGATGAGCTGGATCACGCTTCAATCATAGAAGCCACACGGCTCTCATTTGCGAAAGTATTAAAGTATCGGCATAACGATATGACATCCCTTGAAAGGTTGCTGAAAAGATGCGAACCAAACCGGATCAAGCTGATCATTGTGGATGGGATTTTCAGTATGGATGGTGATATTGCTGACTTGCCCGGTATCGTAAAATTGGCCGAGAAATATGAAGCAACAATTATGGTTGACGATGCGCATGCTATTGGTGTGATTGGAGAACACGGCTCAGGGACAGCTTCCCACTTTGGTCTTACCGACAAGGTAGACCTGATTATGGGAACTTTCAGCAAATCGCTGGCTTCGCTTGGTGGATTTATTGCAAGCGATGCTGATACTATAAACTATATCAAACATCATTCGCGTACTTTGATTTTCAGCGCAAGCATGACTCCTGCTTCAGCAGCTACAGTGCTGGCAGCCCTCGAGATCATCAAAAATGAACCTGAAAGAATGAAAAAACTCTGGGAAATTACCCGGTATACAATCGACAACTTCAAACGTCTTGGCTTTGATATAGGTCTTACCGAAACTCCAATTATTCCTTTATATATCCGCGATAATATGAAAACCCTCATGCTCACGAAAATGCTTCTGGATGAAGGCGTTTTTGTCAATCCTGTGGTTTCCCCTGCAGTGAGCAAAGATTCTACCCTTATCCGGTTCTCTCTGATGGCTACCCATACCAAAGAGCAAATAGATACTGCCCTTGAAAAAATAGAGAAAGTCGGGAAAAAACTGAAGATCATTCAGTAGTTACTCTAAATCGCTCAAAATGGAAATTCAGATCAAAAAGGTCAGTACAAATCATGACCTTAGAATGTTTATTGGATTCCTTTACCATCTGTACAAAGGGAATCAATACTGGTGTCCACCAATGCGGCTGGATGAAAAGAATACACTTTCAAGAAAGAAAAACCCGGCCTTCGATTTTTGTGAAGCTGAGTATTGGGTTGCAATGGATGGAAAAAAAATAGTCGGGCGGGTTGCAGGAATCATCAACCATAAAGCCAATGAGCGATGGAACGAAAAACTGGTTCGTTTTGGCTGGGTCGATTTCATTGATGATCCTGAAGTATCTCTCAAACTCATTCAGACTGTTGAAAACTGGGGAAAAGAAAAAGGAATGCATGGAATTCATGGTCCATTGGGTTTCTCAGATATGGATAATGAAGGCATGCTCATCAAAGGATTCGACGAACTTTCCACGCTCGCTTCCATCTATAACTATCCCTATTATGTTGATCATATGGCCAGGCTTGGGTTTGAAAAAGCCGCCGACTGGGTGCAATATGAATTCAAGGTGCCGGATGAAATCCCGGAGAAAGTCGAACGTCTTTCAAAATTGGTGATGGAGAAATACAACCTTCGTGTCCTGAAGGCAAAAAAAGCAAAGGAACTTCTTCCATATGCCCATAAAATGTTTGCTATGCTGAACCTTGCTTTCGATGAGTTATATGGATTCACTGCGCTGACAGATAAGCAAATGGATATGTACGTCAAAGCTTATTTTGGGTTTATCCGTCCTCAGTATGTCTCTTTTGTGATTGATCAGAAGGATGATGTCGTAGGGTTTGGGATTTCCATGCCTTCGTTGACAAAAGCTTTGCAGAAAACAAATGGGCGATTATTTCCATTTGGATTTCTATACATTTTAAGAGCCATGAAAAAAAATGACACCATTGATATGTATGTTAATGGTGTACGTCCTGATTATCACGGTAAAGGTGTAAATGCCTTGTATTATAATGAAATGCAGAAAGCCTATATTCAAAATGGAATCAAAAAGGCAGTTACCAATCCCCAGTTGGAAGATAATGCAAAAGCACTTACCATCTGGAAGAACTTTGATGGAAGACAGCATTTGACGCGCAGGTGCTGGATTAAGCATTTTTAATTTATATTTCTTTTGCGTTGATGGATAATTGCCTTTTTCATTCTCGCAGAGGTTCGCTGATGAATCGCAGAGTTTCGCAGAGTAATGTAATATTAATCTTGCCTCAGCGAAACTTTGCGGATAACTTTGCGAAATTACTATATAACTATTTATAACTGCCTGATTATCATTGATATTTTTTCTCGCAGATCAACGCTGATCAAAATGCAAATTTCCGCAGAAAAAAAAATAGACACAATTTCTGTGAGAATCAGCGATCTTATCTGCGAGAATCAGCGAGAACATTTTTGTTATTTATTTTGAAGTTCCTACAATTTCCTTGAGGTGGGGCACTCTGCGAGAAAATAAAAACAAC
>CAIWTA010000039.1 GCA_903915465.1 uncultured Bacteroidales bacterium
AAGGAACCATTAACGTACCAGTTTTTGTAATAATGGTAGTCAAACTGGATACTCAACGCACCAGGGAGCCAGATATAAAAATTATTTCCTTTATAAGCAGAAGTCTTGTCACCATAAAATTTCCAGCTAATCGTATCCGAAAATTGCTGAATATTTCTGAACTGTATATCTGATAAGTTTTCCCAATCTGAGCCCTTGTCCTGAATAGCCATTTTCACTGCATGATCTTTAAAACGGATCGCACCAATGTCAATAAAAGCCACACCTAAACGATACACATAATCCTCATAAGGTTGTGCGCAGAGTTGATCAAAATACTCGCCATAGTGGGGCCGTAAATACCGTGTATAAGTTACCCCAAGATCAAAACCAAATCCTCCTCCCTTGAATAATTTCTCATTCCAGAATTCATTTTTATCATACGCTACCGGTAAGCAATATCCAAACTCTGCATTCAGGTTATTCACGTGAAGTGTAGTATCATTTGGAACAATATAATCGGTACTATTCATCTTGGTATAAAGACCTGCATATCCAAACAGTCTTCGAACAGACAATCCGATAGTAACTTTATCAAAATTACGCTGATATAAGGAATATGCATAACTCAGCCCTATTTCTGCCCAGGTCATTTCGGCACCGCGACTGCTTTGGTTGTTGGAGAAGTTGATATTTTGTTGCGGTGTGAAAGTCAAGCCCATATAGGCAAAATTGGCGATGTCGTAAGGAACTCTATCCAGTGATAAAACAGATCTGAATCCGGTTGTAAGGCCAAAAGCATGGCGTCCAACGATCAGCATTGCTCCTGGACCGTTGACACGGAATTGCTGATAAGCATTTTTATTCCCTTTTCCATCGTTCTGGTAAAACTGCCGGTCGCCCGTCCCATATAATCCATCATGTATCGGAAACTCAAGAGTAGATTGAAAAAACCGCGTAAACCGATATTCTCGTTTATCCAGATACAGGTAATTATTATCGACAAAAAAATCTGCGCTCAAAAAGTTTATATCAAGGTACGTTCTTGAATTCAGCATGGAACCAGGATTCAACTGGATTCCATTCACTCCGGAGTAGTTCCCGAGAACAGTTCCCAGCATTTCTTGTCCAGAAACAGAGGAACAAAGACTTGCCGTAAAAATCAGAGTGAAGAAAAAATGCCTGAGTTTCATATAGCTATTATGAAGACAACCATAGCAAGGAAATGGTTGTCTGTCTGCAACATATTCTTATTAATTATTGTCAGAATGAATTGAAAAACTATTGATTAACTAAACTTTGTTTTTCATTTAATATTCTATGGATACATCTATTTCTGTATTTCTGATGACAGAAAAATCAGGGTTCAGAGAGATTAAAAAAATTGTATCTTTGCAGACTTAAAAATAACAAGCTATCACGCGGATGTGGCGTAATTGGTAGCCGCGCAAGACTTAGGATCTTGTGCCTTATGGCGTGGGGGTTCGAGTCCCTTCATCCGCACAACAATTTTTGCTTCTAATAAAAGGAATTTTTCATGACGATTACGAGAGAAAACACTGGAGACATGACAGCCACGGTCATGATTGCGATTAATCAGAAGGATTATGATGACGAAGTTACCAAAGTACTGAAAGATTATCAGCATAAAGCCAATATTCCAGGATTTCGGCCAGGAAAAGTGCCTTTCGGGATGATAAAGAAAAAGTTTGGAAAAGCTGTCGTGGCGGATGAAGTAAATAAATTGATAAGTGACTCGATCGCTAAATATATCCAGGATGAGAAGTTGGATATTCTTGGAAATCCAATAGCTAACCAGGAGAAAAATAGCGCTTTTGATTTCGATACGCAGAAGGATTTTGAATTTTATTTTGATTTGGGGCTTGCTCCTGTATTTGATTTGAATCTTTCCAATTTTCCTGTAATGGATAGATACATAATCACCGTGGATGACACGATGATCGACCATTATATCAATGATACGCGGAAACGTTTTGGTAATGCGATTCATCCCGAAGAGGTTGGTGCTGAAGATATGATCAACGGAGAAGTAGTGGAAATCGATGCTGAAGGAATGCCAATCAAGGATGGAATCACAAAAAAGTCTTTTATTGAGATTACTAAGCTTCAGAGAGATTCATCTAAAGAAATACTGGTAGGGCTGAAAATAAACTCGAAGTTTTTGATCAAACCATTAGATTTCTTTGCAAATACCGAAGAAGCTTCAAAATTGTTAAGTCTTCCGAAAGAAAAAATTGATGCAGAAGGAATTGCATTTGAGTTTACATTAAATGACATTCTCCGGACTGAACCGGCTGAATTAGACAAAGACTTTTTCAACAAAGTTTACCCGGGTAAGGAAATTGAAACAGGGGAAGCTTTTCGTGCACAAGTCAGGGAAGAAGCTGCAGCAGGTTTTTCACCTGAAACCGACAAGCTCTTTTTCCGTCAGGTGAACGAAAAACTTCTTAGTGAAACTACGATTCCCCTTCCCGATGAATTTCTTAAACGATGGTTGTTGGATCATAAGGTGAACAAAATGACTGCCGGGGAAATCGAAGACCAGTATGGTGATTATTCTGCTACTATACGCTGGCAGCTGATCGAGCAGAAACTTCTGCGGGATCATGAGATCTCTGTGGAAGAAGCTGAGATCAGGCAGTATATAAAAAGCTACTTCCTGACACAAATACCCATGAATATTGCAGATCCGGAAGGTCATACCCGACTGGATTCCGTGGTAGATTCTGTTATGAAAAATACAGAACAGGTCAGAAAGATAAACGACGAACTTTACTCTAAAAAATTGCTGGGCCTTTTCAAATCCGAACTCAAAACTGAAGAAAAGGAAATTTCTTTCGATGAATTTGCAAAATTATTATCCTCATTGGAAAGCCACGAACACCATTCTGAGCATGACGATCATGAACATGATCATGAAGGTGAACCTGGCCATCATCACAATCATTAATTAAAATAAATCATGGACGAATTTTCAAAATATGCCATCAGGCACAGAGGTATCAACAGCATTACGCTGGAAAAATATAAATCTATCTCCGGCAATTACATCTCTCCTACCATCATCGAAGAGCGGCAACTCAATGTTGCCACCATGGATGTTTTCTCCCGTTTGATGATGGACAGGATCATTTTTCTTGGTGTTCCTATTGATGATTATGTAGCAAATATTATCCAGGCCCAGTTACTGTTCCTTGAATCAGTCGATTCCCGAAAAGATATACAGATCTATCTGAATACGCCTGGAGGATCTGTGTATGCCGGTTTGGGAATTTATGATACGATGCAGTATATCAACCCTGATGTCGCCACAATCTGTACAGGTATGGCGGCCTCGATGGGTGCGATTCTGTTGTGTGCAGGAATTAAAGGAAAACGAACTGCATTGCCGCACTCACGGATCCTTATTCATCAGCCAATGGGCAGCGCAGAAGGCCAGGCCTCTGATATCGAAATCACTGCCATTGAGATCCAGAAGTTAAAAAAGGAATTGTACGAAATCATTTCATTGCACTCAGGTCAACCTTATAAAAGAATACTCAAGGATGCCGACAGAGACTACTGGATGAACTCAACGGAGGCAAAGGAATATGGTATGATTGATGAAGTACTTATTAAAAGTAAGGTTTTGTAACTCATATCTTTATGGCAAAACTTGCTGATCGGTGCTCTTTCTGTGGTCGTGAAAAACGCGACACCAATATGCTGATTGCAGGGCTTAATGCGCATATCTGCGATTATTGTGTCCTACAAGCCCAGATTATCCTGCAAGAAGAATCGACTTCAAAAGATCCGAAGTATTTTCCCGATTATACGTTGTTGAAACCTGCTGAAATCAAGAAATACCTTGACCAGTATGTTATCGGACAGGATGAGGCAAAAAAAATATTGTCGGTTGCAGTCTATAATCATTACAAAAGGTTATCTCACGTAAAAAAAGCCAAAGAAGAAGAGGTTGAGATAGATAAGTCAAACATTATTCTTGTGGGCGAAACCGGTACTGGAAAGACTTTACTGGCCAGGTCTATAGCCAAAATGTTGAACGTTCCTTTTTGTATTGCAGATGCAACAGTGCTTACAGAAGCAGGTTATGTTGGGGAAGACGTGGAAAGTATCCTTTCAAGGTTGCTTCAGGTAGCCGATTACAATGTTGAATCTGCGGAGAGAGGAATTGTTTTTATTGATGAGATTGATAAAATTGCACGCAAAAGCGACAATCCTTCTATCACGCGGGATGTTTCGGGAGAAGGTGTACAACAAGCCTTGCTGAAATTGCTTGAAGGCGCTGTTGTCAATGTTCCCCCACAAGGGGGAAGAAAGCATCCGGAACAAAAAATGATTCAGATTAATACTCAGAATATCCTTTTCATCACTGGTGGCGCATTTGACGGAATTGAGAAAAAAATCGGTGCCCGTTTGCAAACCAATATGATCGGATACTCCACCAGCAAGGAACGGGATATAATTGATAAAGAGAACCTGCTGCAATACGTATCTCCCGTAGACCTGAAATCTTATGGATTGATTCCTGAGCTTGTTGGCAGGTTACCGGTAGTGACTTTTTTGCAATCGCTTGACCGGAATACACTTCGCCGGATCCTCACTGAACCAAAGAATTCGTTAATCAGACAATACATCAAACTGTTTGAAATGGATAATATCAAGCTAAGTTTTGATGATGACGCGCTTGATTTTATTGTAGATAAATCTGTCAGTTTTAAATTGGGCGCAAGAGGACTCCGTTCTATTCTGGAGGCCATGATGACCGAGGCTATGTTTGAGCTTCCGTCAAAGAGTAATGTCAAACATCTGAAAGTTGATCTTTCTTTCCTGGAAGAACGTTTTCAAAAAACAAACCTTTCACGACTCAAGGTTGCCTGACAATAAACCTGCTTTCCTGACCGTTTTATTTGTGGGACTTAAATTTCAAGGAAGTATTAATTTGAAATTTTCAGCTGAATAATGCCGCTGTTGGAGGAATAATTAACAACTCTGTGGTGGAACAAAAAACAGATCCGGGGTTGACCTTCGGACTTGGATTCGGAATAAGGAATTTCAGCATTTTAGTTTTGCTGATGCGGAAGTCGATCATACTATTTATCTGGTTTATTTTAGTTGCTATTCCTGCCCTCTCACAGGACACACTCAAATCCATTGTGGTTCCCGGAAAAATACTAAATGGAGACACAATTGCATTCATTGACCTGGGTGCATCTTTCATTTTCCCCAAAACCGATTTTAATAACACGAAAGAGTTGTTGCGGTATGACCGTTTGGTTTATAATGTCAGAATTGTCTATCCATACGCCAAACTGGCCGCAGCCAAATTAAAAGAATACAGGCAAAAGTTGGACAGTATGCCTACAGCCAAAGCTCGAAGAATATTTCTTCGCAATGCACAGAAAGAACTGGAATCGAAATTCGGGGACCAGATTCGTGCAATGACGTTTACACAAGGGAAAATTCTGATCAAGCTGATTTACCGGGAAACAGGAAACTCCACTTTGGACGTTGTAAAAGAGCTCAGGGGGAGTTTTAATGCTTTTATCTGGCAAACCATGGCCAGAATTTTCGGCTATGATCTTCAAACACCTTATGATCCTAAGGGAGATGATCAGGCGATTGAAAGGATCATACAAATGATTGATTCGGGACAAATTTAGTTTTTCATTTTATATAGAAACAGTAACTTTACGAACTATTAGAGATCGGCCGAATGAAGTTGTCCATTGTAATTGTAAATTATAACGTAAAATACTTTCTGGAGCAATGCCTTCATTCGGTTCAAAAGGCATGTCAGGGTTTAGCATCGGAAATATTTGTTGTGGATAACAATTCAGTTGACGGTTCTAACAAGATGATCCGGGAGAAATTCCCAGAAGTTATCCTCATCGAAAACAAAGACAATAAGGGATTCTCCAAAGCCAATAACCAGGCAATCCGAAAAGCGAAGGGAGAATATGTGTTGCTGCTCAACCCGGATACAATTGTGGAAGATGATACCTTGCGGAAATCAGTTCAATTTATGGATAACCATCCCGATGGTGGCGGACTAGGCGTAAAAATGCTGGATGGAAAAGGGAAATACCTTCCCGAATCCAAACGTGGTCTGCCTCTGCCTGCCGTAGCTTTTTATAAAGTTTTCGGATTATCTGCATTGTTCCCCCGGTCGAGAATTTTCGCCAGATATTACATGGGGCACCTTGATAAAGATAAAACCCATGAAGTAGACATTCTTGCCGGGGCTTATATTCTCCTCCGAAAAAAAGTCCTGGATCAAATCGGGTTACTGGATGAGACATTTTTTATGTACGGAGAAGACATCGACCTGAGTTACCGTATTACCAAAGCCGGATTTAAAAACTACTATTTCCCTGAGACACGAATTATTCACTACAAAGGAGAAAGCACAAAAAAAAGCAGCCTGAATTATGTGTTCATGTTCTACAATGCAATGATCATTTTTGCAAAGAAACATTTTTCCCAAAAAAATGCACAAAGCTTTTCTCTTCTGATAAATCTTGCAATTTACCTCCGGGCATTTATCTCTATTCTGAATCGTTTCTTTGTAAGGATAAGTTTCCCGCTTTTTGATGCAGTTCTTTTATACGGAGGGATCTATTTTATGAAAAGCTATTGGGAAAAAGCCATTATTTTTCCTGAAGGCGGGCATTATCCGCCTGCTTTCCTCCTGGTTGCCGTGCCACTCTACATAATAATCTGGCTCACTTGTGTATATCTTAGCGGTGGATACGAAAAACCCATCCGTATTCCAAAGATCATTCAGGGAATGGTAGTAGGAACAATCATCATCCTGGTTCTCTATAGCCTGCTGAGCGAGCATTATCGCTTTTCGCGTGCCCTTATCATTCTGGGAGCCAGTTGGGGAATAATCCTGATGCCTGGCATCAGGGTGATATTGCACTTGCTAAATGTAAAAGGATCAAGAATTGGAAGCGAAAAAAACAGGCGGTTTATCATCGTTGGTGAAAAAGATGAAGCAGAAAGGGTCTCAGGATTGCTTCAAAAAACCGTCATATGTCCTTCTTATATAGGACTTGTAAGCTATCACACACACAAACACAATACCAATGGTTTTATTGGCCATCTTGAGCAAATACAAGAAATCATCACTATCCACAAGATTGATGAAGTTATTTTTTGTGCCAAAGATGTGCCTGCTCAGGTTATCATTGATAAAATGTCGGAACCGAAAGACCGGCAGGTGGATTATAAGATTGCCCCACCGGAGAGCCTCTCCATTATAGGAAGCAATTCAATCAATACCTCCGGCGATCTATATGTTATTGATATCAATGCCATCACTAAGATTGCGAACCGCAGGAATAAAAGACTTTTCGATATTCTTATCAGCTTCAGCATGCTCCTTTTTTATCCAGTCACCTTCTTCCTTGTAAAAAACCCTATCGGCCTTCTTCGGAACCTGTTTTTGGTGATTTTCGCCTATCGCTCGTTGGTGGGCTATTGTAATCTGAATGATTCGGATTCGCAACACTTACCTGCTATCCATAAAGGGATTCTGAATCCATCCGATGTTTTCAAAACAAAGGGGATCTCCCATGAAGTAACTTCACGATTCAACATAATGTATGCACGTGATTATAAGGTAACAAACGACTTGACTATAATTCTCAAAGGATTCCGCAATCTGGGAAGAAGTTAACCTGATTCTATTTTGAAACATTTTAAAGGCAGTATCTTTTTTTGAGGTGCTGCCATTATAAATAATAAGAATAACTACCTTTGTCTGAATGGGGGAAATTTGAAAACCAATGGCAATTTTTGAAATCGTAATGCCAAAACTTGGCGAAAGTATCATTGAGGCCACTATCTCGAAATGGCTTAAAAATGAAGGAGATAATGTTGATGAAGATGAACCGGTTCTGGAGATAGCAACTGATAAGGTGGATTCTGAAATTCCTTCTCCGGTTAGTGGAATTCTTATCAAACGGATTTTTCAGGAAGGTGACATCGTTGAAATCGGGAAAGTCATCGCCATCATCGATATGGGTGGAGAATTACTTAAAAAGAAAGAGGCGACAAAAACGGCCGAAATCCCTTCTGCAACAATTCATTTCATCGAAGAAACACCGGTCGTTTCCTCCAGGGAAAATTCCGGTTCAAGGTTTTATTCTCCACTGATAAAAAGCATAGCCAAACAGGAGAACCTGTCGCTTAAAGACCTGGAACTTATTCCGGGTACAGGAAAGGATGAACGATTAACCAAACAGGATCTTCTTAACTGGCTTCAGCATCGAAAACCTGATGAAAAGCCTGTAACTGTGGATAATCCGGCTGTTTTTGTTTCAGGGGAAGATGAAATCATCGAAATGGAAAGGATCCGGCAACTTATTGCCCAGCATATGGTTCGTTCGGTGCAAACTTCACCCCATGTGACTTCATTTATTGAAGTAGATATGACAAAAGTGGCGTCCTGGAGAGAACAACATAAAAAATCTTTTCTGGAACGGGAAAATATCAGGCTTACCTTCACGCCTGTTTTTATAGATGCAATCGCAAGAGCTGTTCGTGACTTCCCAACGGTCAACGTTTCGGTTAATGGAACAAAGATCATTCTTCACAAGAATATCAATGTCGGAATGGCTGTTTCTCTGCCCAACTATAATCTTATTGTACCGGTCATAAAAAATGCTGACCAAAAAAGTATTGTCGGACTTGTTAAGAATGTTACCGATCTGGCAAACCGGGCAAGGAATAGCAAACTTCTCCCTGATGAAATTTCCGGAGGAACCATTTCTTTGACGAACCTGGGTTCCTTTGGGACAATCATGGGAACACCCATCATCAACCAGCCGCAAACGGCAATTGTAGCAGTAGGAAGCATTAAAAAGCGCCCTGTTGTAATTGAAACTCCGCAGGGAGATACCATTGCAATCAGGCAGATGATGTTTGCTTCGCTTTCGTATGATCATCGCGTGATTGACGGGGCTTTAGCAGGTTTGTTCCTGAATCGTCTGGCATTCTACCTTGAGAATTTTGACACCAACCAAAACTTATAAAATGGATTTAATCCTTACTCATCCCATTGCTTTTTTTGACCTTGAGACTACGGGTATCAAGGTGGCAACCGATCGTATCGTGGAAATCTGCATCTTGAAAGTCAATCCTGATGGGTCGACCAAAATAAAAACCAAAAGGGTCAACCCGGAAATGCCGATTCCTCCAGAAGTAACGGCAATCCATGGAATCCGGGATGAAGATGTAAAAGATGCTCCGAAGTTCCGGGAAATCGCTCATGAATTAATGCAATTTCTTGTCAATTGCGACCTTGCAGGATACAATTCCAATCATTTTGATATTCCATTGATCGTTGAGGAATTTCTGAGAGCAGATGTTGATTTTGATCTGAAAGGACGACGTTTTGTAGATGTACAGAACATCTTCCACAAAATGGAACCCCGGAACCTAAGCGCTGCATTAAAGTTTTACTGCGACAAAGAGTTGGTCAATGCGCATAGTGCTGAAGCAGATACAGTGGCTACTTACGAAATCCTCAAAGCGCAGCTTGACCGGTACAAGGATGTTCGAATCAAAGACAAGAAAGGGAACCTGATACAACCTGTAATCAATGATATAAGTGCACTGAGCGAATTCTCTTTCCTTTCAAAAAACGTTGACCTGATTGGCCACATCGTTTACAATGAAAAGAACATCGAGGTTTTCAATTTCGGAAAACATAAAGGGAAGCCTGTGGAGGAGGTTTTTAGCAGTGAACCATCCTATTACGACTGGATTATGAAAAGTGAATTTCCCCGCTCTACAAAAAAAGTTGTGACTTCCATTAAACTACGGGGATTTAACAACCGCTCTGTGAAGCTTGACCTTCAATAAATGAATGTATGAAGATTTTATGTATCGGGCGAAATTATAAGGACCACATCAAAGAACTGAACAGCGTTTTACCATCAGAACCTGTTTTTTTCATGAAGCCTGACACATCATTGGTTACGCGCAACCGGCCATTCTATCTTCCCGATTTTTCTAATGAAATACATTACGAAGTAGAATTGGTTTTGAAAATTTGCAAAGTCGGAAAGAACATTCAACAAAAATTTGCTTCTTCCTACTATGATGAAATCGGTGTCGGGATAGATTTTACAGCACGCGATCTACAGACTAAATGCAAAGAGAAAGGTCTTCCCTGGTTAATCTCAAAGGGATTTGATAATGCCTCACCAATTGGGAAATTCCTGAATAAATCTGCTTTTCAGGATGTCCACAATATTTCATTTCATCTTGAAAAGAATGGTCAGATTGTCCAACAATCCAGCTCTCATGAAATGATTTTTAGTTTTGAAGAGATCATCTCGTACATTTCCCGGTTTATTACCCTTAAAATGGGAGACATGATCTTCACCGGAACACCGAGTGGTGTTGGCCCGATAGTGATTGGCGACCGGCTCGAAGCATTTATTGAGAACCAGAAGCTTCTGGGATGTTCAGTTAAATAAAAAATCAAATCTATTTAAAAACTATATCTTCAATAACGGCAGAAGATGCTTCCTGGTTTAATTCCCGAATGATTTTTTCTCTTGAATAACTGAGCTCATTTCGGAGCGCAGAAGAATCAATCCGCACAAAAAGAATTCTATTCTTGATATACAGCCCATGTGAATGTTTTGAGACCATGGCTCCAACTACCTTTTCCCATGACTGGATAAGCCGGGTTTCATTCAGTTTATCTTCCAGCTGGAAAGAATGAAGAAATTCCTTAATAGCATCCCCAAGGGATTGATCATTTGATCTCATCAATTAACTAGCTTTTGATGGTAAATGTACAAAAAACGAGTTTGTCAGGGGCGCGAGATGGTGAGAATTTTGTGATCAATATCCATGCTGTCGAAAATTCTCCTTATCCTGTCTTCAGAAGTATCTGTAATAAAAACTTGTCCGAAATTATTCTCACTGACAAGGCTGATGAGTTGCTGTACACGAAGATCATCCAGTTTATCAAAAACATCATCCAGCAAAAGCAGAGGTTTATACCCTTTCACACTTTTGGTATATTCGAATTGGGCGAGTTTGATTGCAATAACAAAAGATTTCTGTTGCCCCTGAGAGCCGAACCTTTTCACCGGATAACCTGAAATGCGGAAATCAAGGTCGTCTTTATGAATTCCCACCGTTGAATATTGGGCTGCCCGATCACGATCAAGCGAACGGGCCAGAAGAACCGGATATTCCTCTTCCGCAAGCTGTGATTGATAAACAATGTCTACTGATTCTTCGGAAAAATTAATAAAGCTATAATAATGGCAGAAAATGGGAATAAACCGTTCAAGGAAAGTCTTTCTTTTAGAATAAAGCACACTTCCATGTTTAATCATCTGTTCATCCCAGCATTCCAGTGCTGAGGCGTCGAAAAAATGTTTTTCATGAAAAGATTTCAACAATGCATTTCGCTGGAATAAAGCCTTTTGATAGGATATCAGATCATTCAGATACAACCTGTCAAACTGAGAAATTACACTATCGATATATTTTCTCCGAAGTTCACTTCCGTCATTTATAAGGTCCCGGTCGTAAGGAGAGATCATAACTAGAGGGAATTCTCCTATATGGTCTGCCAGGCGATCATACTCATTTTTATTCATTAGGAACTTCTTCCTGTGGTTTCTCTTCTGGATGCACTGAATTTGGTCGAATTTCCCATCATTTCTGACGCAGGTTCCATTAATTACAAAAAAATCTTCAGTATGGCGAATATTCTGGCTATCGATCGGATTAAAGAAACTTTTGCAGAATGATAAGTAATGGATTGCATCCAGGAGGTTGGTTTTTCCAACGCCGTTGTTGCCCACAAAGCAATTGATCTTGTCAGAGAAAAGATACTCTGCCTGTGCATAATTTTTAAAATTGGTTACGGATAGTTTTTTCAGATACATTACTAATTGCTGAATTTCCGGATTTCCTGAGCTACTTCCTGCATCAACCACATGGGGGTTGAAGTCGCACCGCAGACGCCGACTTCATTAACTTCTGAGAACCATTCGCAGCGAATTTCTTCCCGCGTAGACACCAGGAAAGTTTTTGGATTGACGTTTTTACAAACCTGGTATAAAAACATACCGTTTGAGCTTTTTTCTCCACTGACGAAAATTATCACCTGGTATTTTGCGGAGAATTCCTGCAGTAATCCAGACCTGTTGGAGACCTGGCGGCAAATGCTGTCATCCCATTCAAAATCTGAAACTCCGGTCGGGTTGACCTGATTCAACCTCTCTTTTAATAATTCAACGATTGTCAGGAATTCCTCAATACTCATTGTAGTTTGGGAGTACAAACGGATTGGGCGAAAAAAATCGATTTTTTCAATTTCTGTCAGATGAGTTATCACGATAGCAGTATCATGGGTTTGGCCTTTTAAACCATTTACTTCTGCATGACCTTCTTTTCCAAAGATTACGATCTGCCCATTCTTTTTTTTCATCTCATGAAATCCATACTGAATGTCGTTCTGGAGCTTTAACACTATAGGGCAGGAAGCATCGATCAGGTGAAGGTTGTTCTTTACAGCAATCTGATAAGTCTCAGGTGGCTCACCATGGGCTCTGATTAACACCTTGGAATCTTTCAGGTTTTTTAAATCCTTGTGTTCAATGATGATTAAACCTTCATCCCTGAGCCGGTTTACTTCCATGTTGTTATGCACAATATCTCCCAAGCAGTAAAGTGGTTTTTCAAGTTTCAATTCCCTTTCGGCAATCTCAATGGCATAAACAACTCCAAAGCAAAAACCAGAATGCGGGTCAATAGTGATATTCATCTTCAGGTAAAAGAAAAAGGGCTGCGAAGGTACGAAGATAGAACTGAGGAATAAAAAATTTCGGATGAAAGTCACAAACCCGAATAGTAAGTCGAAAAATGGTTGCATTTTCTGGAATTTTCCAGATATATGCTATTTTTCACGAATCTTTTGCGTATCAACTTAAACTTATTGTTGAGGAATACCAACGAATAGATGCCTTTTGATATGGACCGCAGTTCAATGATTTTCTGGTATTTACCATTGACTGTTTCTACATTCGTGAGTTCAAAGGTATTGAAACATATCTCATTATAGATCACGATGTTGAAAGTAGATTCGCCTGGATATTGGATAGAAATGGTGAAGATCCCGTTATTTGGTACCGGGTAAATCACGAAATGTGATTCCGGCAGGCGATTTCCTGTCTCAGGTTATAATCTCATATCTTTTTCATCTCTTTATTGTCGATTTATCAAACTGTTGCGACGAATAATAGATCGAATGAATGATGTTACTCTTCCCCGGAACTGGATTACTTATTCTATCTTGATAATACGTAATTTTGTTTCGAAATCATTAAGTTTCATTTTCCATGAGAGGTGGTTTCAAAAAGGTTTTTCATTTATTCACTGATGATTTGCCTGATTGTGGCAGGGACACTAGTTGGCAAACCCATGTAGAGCCTGCCAACTGGTAAATCTGAAACCGTGTATGAAGCAAATACGTTTTTTAAGATTTTTGACTTTTGAGGAAGCCTCTTGCTGTATTAATTCCGGTTGGTTGCGGCAATGAGTTCTATTTTGAAGAAGAAAGCGGAACATAAATGAAACCGGAAAATGGCAACTATGCTATCCTTAAAGAAGAATAATCCACTCATTTTATCGGGCTCCTGCTGATAATTCATTTCAATGCCTTTGCCCAGCATGATACTTTGACTGCCAAGCAGCTTCCTGCCAGAACCATACATGAAAAGACTCTTTCCACCATCCCCAACAAAGCCTATTTCAAATCATGGCTCACGGATGCGCGAGACATTGTCAAATCACCCTGCCGATGGAACCTGTATCAATGGATCGCGTTATCCGGCGTTGCTGTTGTGACTGGTTTGTTATATACGCAGGATGCCCGGATTCAGAAAATAGCTCAGAAGAACAAGACTTCATTTTTGCGCAGTGTCTCAACATATGGATTGGAGCCTTGGGGAAGCGGCCTTTACACCTTGCCTGCTTTGGGAATTCTTTATGGAGTGGGTGTAATGACGAAGAGTGACAGAGCACGTTATACTGCCTTGAAGGGTGCAGAAGCGTATCTGTTCGGTTTCATTTCAGCCCAGATACTGAAACAACTTACCCTTCGCCACCGGCCTTATCAGGATGATCCGCCCAACCCAACCTTGTGGGATGGCCCTTTTATGCCGATAAGCAACAGCTCTTTCCCATCAGGGCATTCTACCGTTGCTTTCGCAGTGGCCACGGTGGTTGCAACCTCATACAAAAGGACCATCTGGGTTCCCATCGTTTGTTATACTCTGGCAGGACTTGCAGCCGCTTCTCGTGTCTATCAGAACGATCATTGGCTTTCAGATGTTTTTGTAGGTTCGGCAATGGGTTTTGCCATTGGCAAAACGATCATCAATAACCACATAAAAAACCTAAAGATCCTTCCGATAAGCCACACAGGGATTGGTGTTATGTTAGTTTATCAACTTGATTGAAGTTTGACAAGGTAAACCCCCCGATTTAATTTTGCCCCGTTATCAGCAGTTCCATCCCAAGTCAAGGTGAAAGAACCTTGATTCATCTGCCCATCAGGCAATGTTCTGTTCACACGTCCGTCAATACCCAAGACACTATGTGTTGCATGTTGCGGCTCTGATAAGTCAAATTTTATGCGGGTTTTAGATCCAATACAAGAATGACAAAACTGTTGAAATGATAAACGAGAATATTATAAAATCAGGGTTGCGTGGATTGCTCCACTTGGGGAATTGCGCCATCAGTCTTATAATCGATGCTGGGTCCGGTTCCCTGATAACCGAATATTTCAAAATAATACGTTGTATTTGGTGTGAGGTTTCCAAACCAGGCTTCTTGTACCCCGCTGGGAACATTTTTATCAGTGGCGCTGTCAATTACAGGAACCCCATCAACAGGCACGAGGATACTACTGAAATTTATGCTACTCATTCTCACAAGATAACCTTGAGGAATAACAATACCGGTTGCATCAGTCCATCGGACGATAATGTTTGAAGAGGAAAAATTAGTAGGAAAATTAGTCGGTTCAGCGGGTAAAGGAACAGCTGCCTGTGAAACAGAAACAACTGCCGGAGCTACTCCAGTTGCAGTAACAGTCATAACCGAAACCCTTGTAGAATTGGATGAATTCTGGGTAAAACTTGCGATAATGGTGCCATTGCCAGTCCCGGATAGTGTTGGTACACACCAGGTTTGATCGCTGCTGGCAGTCCAATTGGTGTTCGAGCTTACGCTAAACGTTGTAGTTCCTGCCAAATTGGAAACACCTTGGTTTGATGGGGTTACAGAAAGCACTGGTGCTGCTCCACCCTGTGTAACTGTTGCAACAACCGGTGTTAATCCAGTGACAGCAACTGTTATGTTTGCGACCCGTGATAAAACCGACGAATTGATTGAATAATTTGCTGTAATAGTTCCGTTACCTGAACCGGAGGGTGTCACAGTGCACCATGATTGATTGCTTATAGAATTCCAAGCAGAATTTGAAGTTACAGAAAAAGAAGTCATACCAGCAGGAGAATTGACATTCTGACTGGGAGGGGCGACTGATAACGTAGGGGAAAGCACCGCTAAAGTAAAATCATTACCGTTGGTAGTTCCATTGCTGTTTACAGCGACAAGACGGTAGTGATAAATGATTCCTGCAGCAAGACCCGAAATATTGGTATTTACACTTACATTGATTGACCCTGAGCCGGCCGATGCAGGAGCTATTGAATTTCCGTAACTTGTTGTTGTTCCCCAATCAAAATGCCAGGTCGTTGCAACCCCATTTGGATTTACAGTACCATTCAGAGTTGCAGC
>CAIWTA010000040.1 GCA_903915465.1 uncultured Bacteroidales bacterium
GTTGATACAAAAAAATCCGAAGAATAAGGATTTCCGGTCATTACCTGAAGCAATCCAGATTTACTCACTCAGCAAACCCGAATAATAAACGGACTATAGCAAATTCCAGATGAAGAAATTTCCAGCAATTTCAATCCTGTTTATTCTTGTTTCGATGCTTCAGTTTCTTTTTTTGAACAGTTGCTCGCAATCGCCTGTCAAAAAGGAAATAGCGTCGGGGCAGTTTATTATCCGGGAATTTGTTCCGCTTTCAAATTGGAACATTGACACAAACGGCCAGAAAAATGAACAGCAGGAGATTCAGAAGTCTATCCTGCTCGACTATTCTGATGCATTTCGAAGTGGTTTCATTATTCCTACGATGAACCAGGTAAAGGAAGGACAATTTGAGTTTGAGTTCTCGGTGAAAAATACAGGCTCATCGGCGCAGAAATTCTTTTACAAGATTTATTACCAGAATGAATCCTACAAATTCTCTGTATGTGATGAGCTCGACAGTACCAGGCAAAATATCTACGCCTGGGAGAATTTTTATGGCAGTTGGGAGGAGGTGAAAAAAACTTTCGTGGAAACACTGACCATTCCTGCAGATAATCAATTTCATAAAATAACTGACCGCTTCAGAATTGTCGGAAATCCCAGGAATGAGGAGAGATATTATTCGCAAACCACGAACGATCGCTGGAAAAGGAATCCGCGCGTGGGGAAATATAGTTTTATGCTGGTTGTCACCATGGAGGAGAATCTTCAAAAAAACATTATTCCAGGCTATGTGCAGGATATTTCCTTAAAGAACGAAGATGCTTTTGTCAATCCTTATTTCTACTTTCTTTACGGACCGGGGAAAAATCTTAAAAATACAATTTTCATGGTTTCACCCTACCAGTTGAAAGTTATTGCCAAACCAGATCCTGGCGCAGGTATCTACATCAAACCGAGGTTTTTTAATGCAGATAAAGATGCCAGATATTTCTGCAAAACATGTGGGATGGATTCGGGCTTATACCGCAACGCACCTTACGAGCAGTTCATTCACTACATTGATGCCACAACTAAAATGAGCAACATTCCTGTGATTGCAGATGTGCTGAAAGATAATTATTCTGTTATGGATTATAATTGGAATAAACAGTTTTACAGGAAAGATGAACTTGTGGCAATCACAGCGTCGACGACAAAATTTCCCTGCCAAACCGTTACTTCCGATCCGGAGAATCACAAGATCACGATGAAAAATCCCGGAACACAATTCGGCAAATGGGAAAAACAAAACGTCGGAATTATCACACGGCATGGTTTCACTTATGGAAAGTGGACTGTGAAAGCTAAGCTGACCGAACTTGTGAATAAGAATAACCTGTGGAACGGGTTGACTAATGCCATTTGGCTGATTGCGCAGGAACAGTCGGAGTGGAATACCCGTCGTGACTGCACGAAGGAAGGCTACATGGCAAATTACTATGGCGGTCAGCAAGACAAGCGTGTAAGAACGGTTGCTTATTCTGAAATTGATTTTGAGATCCTGAAAACGGTTCCTTATTGCCCTTCATACTTACTTCCCCCTGCTTACAACATCGGCCTTCCGGATGATAAGGATATAAACCGTTGGAATGTCCCTTTCCCTGAAGAAATTGCGAATAACCCCGGGGAAATTCAGGTTTCATGCACAAACTGGGATATGGCATGCTGGGAGCCGCGTGATTTCAACGATGGCTGCAGAACCATCAGCCATGGCGGCAAAACTTTCTGGGTGCACAGGTGGGACAAAGGTTACCGTGCATTGACAGAAAAGACGCCTGAAATGGATGATGAATTATTTGGTTCGGGATATTATTATTTCCAGATTGACTGGCAGCCGACTCAGATCATCTGGAGAATCGGGCCTTCAAAAGACAAATTGCGGGTTGTGGGATATGAAGATTATACCATCACATCCGTTCCAAACAACCAGATGTTGCTTATCATTACACAGGAATACCATAATACCAAATGGTGGATCGGGTCTCCTTATTCACAGGATAATATTCCATTTCCTAAAAATGATATTGTGGGAGAGATTTATGAAGTGACGATTGAATAAAAAAGAAAAACAAAATGAACATTCTCGTATTGGGATCCGGGCTGGTAGGCGGGCCTATGGCCATCGACCTTTCCAAAAATAAAAAATTCAAAGTAACAGTTGCAGACATTGATGCAACATCCTTTAAGAAACTGGAAAAGAATTACCAGGTCAGGGGAATCCAAAAAGATCTTTCCGATGCTGACGAAGTAAAAAAACTCGTTGCCGGTTACGATATGGTGGTCAGCGCTGTGCCGGGATTTATGGGATTCAGGACATTACAGGCAATCATTGAAGCAGGAAAAAATGTGGTCGATATTGCATTCTTTATTGAAGATCCGTTTGCACTCGACAAACTGGCAAAAAAGATGAATGTAACTGCCATCATGGATTGCGGTGTTGCTCCAGGGATGTGCAACATCCTGATCGGGTATGTTGATAAAATTCTGGATGAAACCGAAAACGTGGCTTATTATGTTGGCG
Source organism: uncultured Bacteroidales bacterium (assembly GCA_903915465.1). Lineage (GTDB taxonomy): Bacteria > Bacteroidota > Bacteroidia > Bacteroidales > FEN-979 > FEN-979. The sequence continues at coordinate 2,543 of CAIWTA010000040.1, forward strand.
GACTTCCGGAAATCCGCGAATGGCCGTACGAATACAAAGCCGTATTTTCTCCTGTGGATGTGATCGAAGAATATACAAGGCCGGCAAGGTTCATCGAAAATGGCCAACCTGTCACCAAACCGGCACTTTCTGAACCTGAACGCATGAATTTTCTCGGTGTCGGTACCCTCGAGGCTTTCAACAGCGATGGGCTACGTTCGCTGCTGCATACTGTCAAAGCCAGGAATATGAAGGAAAAGACGTTACGTTATCCGGGACATATAGAGAAGATGGCTGTTTTAAAAAATTCCGGATTCTTTAGTCAGGAGCCTGTAGAGATTCAGGGCAAGATGATCCGTCCGATCGATTTCACGGCGAAACTCTTGTTTCCCAAATGGAAATTAAATGAAGGCGAAGTGGATCTTACCGTCATGAAAGTCATTGTGGAAGGCCGGAAAGGCAGAAAAAAACTGCGCTATACCTACGATCTTTTAGATAAATATGATCCTGTGACCGGCATACATTCCATGGCCAGGACAACCGGCTACACTGCTACTGTTGCGCTCAATATGATAAATGAAGGGATTTACACACACAAAGGAATCAGCGTACCGGAATACATTGGCAAACAACCGGAATGTGTAAAGTATATGCTTCAGGGATTGAAGAAAAGAGGAGTGATTTACAAGGAAAAGATTGAAGAAATCTAAGAACGATCAGAAATCATCAATATCCACGCTTTTCTTTTTGGCAGGAGTCTGGTAATTATCGCAGTCAAACGCAACATCCAGCGGTTTTAAAGGTGGCTCAAAATCCCGTTTACTGAGGTTCAACGTTGGATCTGCATAAATTTTCTTCATATAAATCGCCCAGATCGGCAATGCCATATGAGCTCCCTGGCCGATGTCAGTTGAACGGAAATGTGCAGCCCGATCCTCGCATCCTGTCCATACGCCCGATACCAGATCCGGCGTTATTCCCATGAACCATCCATCTGAATTGTTCTGGGAAGTCCCGGTCTTACCGGCAACCGGGACATCGATACCATAAAGGTAACGAAGACGCGAACCTGTTCCACCTTCCACAACGCCTTTCATCAACATGATCATGAGGTAAGCAGTTTCTTCGCTGATCGCTTCCTGCTGTTTGGGGACAAATGACTCCACGATATTTCCGTTTTTGTCTTCGATCCGGGTGATAAAAATCGGTTCAACATAAACACCTTTGTTTGCAAAAGTGCTCATGGCGCCAGTCATTTCGCACAGTGTGAGATCTGCAGTGCCGAGAGCAATCGAATAGACCGCAGGGATATCACTGGTGACACCCATTTTTCTGGCAATCCGGATGACATCCTGGGGAGAATATTTTTTCATCAGTTGACCGGATATCCAGTTGTTGGAAGCGGCCAACGCCCATTTCAGGGTTACTTCTTCGCCCAGCCGGTCTTTACTATCGTTTTTAGGAGCCCAGATGTCTCCGTTTGAAAGCTCAATAACCGGCTGAACATTCGGGTATTTTGTGCAGGGAGATTCTCCTTCCTGCATGGCCAGTGTATAGAGAAATGGCTTGAATGTAGAACCGACCTGCCTTTTGGAAACTCTCACATGATCATATTGAAAATAACGGTAATCAATTCCTCCAACATAAGCTTTCACATAACCGGTATGTGGATCCATTGACATCAGGCCGGATTGCAGGAAAAATTTGTAATACCGGATAGAATCCATCGGGGAGAGTACCGTGTCGATCTCGCCCTTCCAGGAAAAGACCTTCATCGCAACGGGTTTGTTGAAAGAAGCCAGGATAGCCGCTTCTGATGTGTTCTGTAGCTTCAGCCGGTAATAACGGTCGCTCCTGCGCAGGGCCTGCACCAACAGGTTCTGGATCTCTTTTTTCTGATTTTTTTCGAAGACAAAAGGAGCATCTGGTACGCCCTTCCAGTGTCGGAAAAACTGTGGCTGAAGCACTTTTCCAATATATTCTTTAACAGCCTGTTCGGCATATTCCTGCATTTTTGCATTAATGGTTGTATAGATCCGTAAGCCATCTTTATACAGATTATAGGGATTTCCGTCTTCTTTCATGTGGTTGGCGCACCATTCATTGAGCGTTCCGCGAAGGTATTCCCTGAAATATGTAGCCAACCCGGCTGTATGATCCTGTATCCGGAAATTTGAAATATCGATGGGAATAGCTTTCAGGGAATCTAAGGCTGCTTCGGTGAGGTAATCGTATTTCTCCATCTGCCCCAATACGGTGTTTCTTCTGGAGAGCGCCCTTTCAGGATTTCTAACCGGGTTGAACCAGGAAGGAGCTTTCAGTATCCCGATAAGCAATGCAGCTTCTTCCGCTTTCAATTCTGAAGGGGTTTTGTTGAAATAGGTCTTGGCTGCGGATTGGATCCCGAATGACAGGCTTCCGAAATCCACAGTGTTCAGGTACATGGCCAGAATCTCATCCTTCGAATAGTTCCTTTCCAGTTTGATCGCGGTGACCCACTCCTTGAACTTTATGATGCCCGTTTCAAAGAATGTGCGGTCTTTCTTTCGTGGGAACAGGTTTTTAGCAAGTTGCTGGGTGATCGTACTGCCTCCGCCTTTCGATGAACCGGTAACCATACCGAGGGCAACCCGGAACATAGCTTTCATGTCTACTCCGGAATGGTTTTCAAAACGCGCATCTTCAGTCGCAATGAGCGCATTGATCACATTTGGTGAAAGATCCTGGTAATGCACATTAGAGCGGTTTTCAAGGAAATATTTCCCAAGGATCTTGCCATCGCAGGAATAAATTTCTGTGGCAAGGTTACTCTTTGGATTTTCGAGTTCTTCGAAACTTGGCATCTTCCCGAAGATCCCAATGGAGATAGAGAAAAATAAAAGGAAAAAGAAAATGATTATGGACCCAATTGTAATCCATAACCCTTTCAGGTATTTCGTTTGTTTCTGAGCAGGAATTATTTTTCGGTTCCCGGCCATTGTTGTGAATCGCTAAGGATTAGTCTGTTTTGGTTCTTTTTCAATCCGGATGCCCACATCCACAATGCCTTTCAGCACTTTCACCCGCATGGCCTGCTCAATCTCAAATGTGTAGCAGCCTTTCTGGTGGAATTTCACCCCTTTCTGAATGAGAAAACGGTTGAATTTTATACTCCCCAATCCCGATCCGAGCCACTTGCCGGTGTAATCTGCCAGTTGGCATTCTATGGTATCTTGTGCCTTTTTCCCGACCGCGTTGGTTGTTTGTAGAAAGAGGTAAAGGTTACTGTAAGTGTAATCACTGGAATTCCTGACATTCAGGAAAAAATCATAGGCTGAAAGTGTATCGGTGATCTGCACATTGAAATGCGCCTTTTCTTCCGATTTCCAGCCGCCATTAACGATGGGTTTATTTTCTTCAAAATAGCGCTTCGTGTCGCAGGCAGTTATCAGAATAGTAACAGCAAATAAAGGAATCAAGGGAAAAAAGATCCGGGTCTGCAACATTATTACAGGTTATGGGATGTGCTACTATAAATTATCAAATCGGGTGAGATCATCCTGTCCAACCACATTCTCAAAATCGGTTTTAGGTTCGGGGACAAAGACAAATTCTTCAAGCTTTTCGGGGAAGATATTGTTTTTATTATCCTCAATTATAAGAATAACATTTTCTAAGGGGATGGCCATAAAGTTGGAAGGATTGTGGACATAAGCAAACCACATCACCCTCTTGAAAATGTCGGTCTTCTGGCAAATAGCTTCCCCCTTCTTGGTCTTTAGAATTATTTCCGGATTGGGAAAATCTTTCAGTGCATCCACATAGGTCTCGAATTCATAATTCAGACAACATTTCAGCTTTCCACACTGTCCGGCAAGCTTCTGCGGGTTCAGGGAAAGTTGCTGAATACGGGCAGCGTTGGTAGTTACCGAGCGAAAATCATTCAGCCAGGTGGCACAGCAGAGTTCGCGACCACAGGATCCGATACCGCCCAAGCGGCTGGCTTCCTGCCGTGTACCGATCTGGCGCATTTCAATCCTCACCTTGAATTCTTCTGCAAGGATCTTGATCAGTTCACGAAAGTCAACCCGGTCATCCGCTGTATAATAAAAGAGCGCTTTGGTGTTATCTCCCTGGTATTCCACATCGTTGATCTTCATATGGAGACCGAGGCGTTCGGCCATTCCCCGTGCCTTTAGCATGGTCGGACCTTCGGATTCAACGGCGGTAATCCATTTTTCAATATCTGTCAGGCGCACTTTGCGGTATATCTTTTTTATTTCATCGGATGTAAGATCCACATTCTTTTTCCGCATCTGGAACCGGACGACTTCCCCGGTGAGGCTGACAATCCCGATGTCATGACCTGGAGATGCTTCAACAGCAACAATATCACCCACAATGAGTGGAAGCTCAGGGGGCAGACGATAAAAGTCCTTCCGGTTATTTTTAAAACGAACTTCAACAATATCAAAGAGTTTGAAAGAATCCGGGTAAGGAATTTCGCTCATCCAGTCGTACGTATCAAACTTACTGCAACGATGCTGGTATATTACATCATTCTTGTGATAGGGTTTCGGTGCCTGGCAACATCCCCGGCTTAAAAATGGATTCTCAGGTGTGTCTTTAATTGTGTCTTCCATGATAGTTTATCGGCCTCACAAAGGTACAAAAAAACCATACAGGTTCACTTCTTATACGTTTCCTTGAATATCCGTGCCGCCTGCAACGAAACATCCAGGAACAATGTTTGCGGATAAGCATTCCGTTCGATATGGTACATGGCATTGTTAAACAACTCACTGAAGGCAACAACATTGGAAAGATTAATATAAACGGAGAAGCTTTTTATAAAATTCAATTCCTCCCCATCCGAAAATACCAGCTCTTCATGGTCATGCCCGACTGCAATGCATGATTGAATGACCTTGAGGGCATAGAGGAAAAAACTTTTCTGATTTTCCCGCCCGATCCTTGCGATATCCGTTGAAAAACTGATCAGGTCAGCAACTTTAGCAGAAAAACAGAGCCGCATCCACGACCTGAAAGTAGTGAAATTGTAAAGGTCTTCTTCGATGTTTTGCAGACGGTTCAGCGCCAGCTTCAGGTTTCCTGCCGACTGCCGCGCAATGATCCCCGCTTCCCTCTCTTCGCACTGGTGTTTCGCGAGGAGATATTCATTCATATCTTTGGTGGTGATTTTTGGAATTTTCACAAGGAGCGTTCGCGACCGGATCGTGCTGATGATCTGTTCCGGATCTTCCGAAATGAGTATGAACAGTGTTTTTTCGGGAGGTTCCTCAAGGATCTTCAGGATCGTCGGGGCTGCAGAATAATTAAATTTTTCGGCCATCCAGATGACCATCACCTTGTATTCGGATTCGTAACTTTTATAACTGAGGGTAGAAATTATCTCGCGGCAATCGTCCTTGTTGATGATTCCCTGCTTGTTTTCAATCCCGATCAGCTCGTACCATTCATGCAATGTGACATGATAATCATTCTGTGTCAGGAAAATTCTCCAATCTTCAATAAAATCAAGACTTTTCAATTTGTCTTTTTTTATCGTCTTGGTCTTGGCGATGGGATATATGAAATGAAGGTCGGGGTGGATTAATTTCTGGAATTTAATGCAGGAAGGGCAAATGCCGCACGAATCTATTTCCGCGAATGAAGTGCCACCTTCCGGAAGCATCTTCCGGGTGCAGTTGATAAATTGCGCATAAGCAATGGCAAGCGCCAGCTTTTCATTTCCTTCGGGACCGAAAAATAGCTGGGCATGACTAACCCGCTGGTCCAATACTGTCTGGATCAGTTTGTTTTTGATTTGCTGCTGGCCGATGATATCGCGGAAACGCATAAAAAAAATGTCAAGGCAAATGTAAGATTTTTTCCTAACCGGGAAGTTTTCACGCCCCTGCTTTATGCAGGCAGGTTCACGTCTTCACAGGGAAGAGAACACAGTTGAAAATCACAGCAAAGGAAAGTCATTGCCAAAATATCTCCGGGAATGGAACCTCCGATATTATCAACTGTCCCCCGTACCCTCTTGGGATCAAAACAGTGGATTGGATCTCGACGCCGCCACATGTTTTTGTGCCGTACAGGAACCAGACCTGCGAGACAATCTCAAGCGGAATAAAACGGATCAATTCAGTCATGTTTTTTCCCTTAATCCGTCAAAAACGAAAAAGTAATAGGGAAATAAAATTACCATGCGCTGAAGCATCCGGGCCGATCCCTTAATTTATAGAGATACCGGGGATTACAGTAGTTATTAAAGGAATAGTATCTACACTATCAGGCTATCTGTTGGTTGTTTAATGGTAAACACCCGGCAACACTATAGGATGAAAGAGGGTTATGCAGCTATTAAAAAAAGGATTTTTTTTGTAGGAATTATAAACAGTTCCGCTAAATTTGTTGAGTCAGTGATCTGCAGAGTAAAAAGGTTGAATCAAAATGTGATTCTGCTATTTTCCGGGATCGTGCATATTAGAAGAATGATGGGTTAAATATACAGAGAAGAAATGATGTTAAAAAATACCGACCGCTTGAAACAGGATACCCTTTTTTTTGGCATCCTTGCCTTGGTGATTCTTTTGCGTTACCTCATCCTCGATGGTTTCGCTTTCAGGATCTACGACAGCGATCAGAGTATCATGTGGAACGCAGCGATTGATTATTCACGCGGGATCTTTCACGAACCCAGGTTTTACGGGCAAGCCTACAGCACCATGCTGGAAGCCCTGCTGGCTGTCCCGCTGATCTGGCTTTCCGTCCCGGTCTATATTGCACTGCCGGTGATCACAACGATTCTGACACTTCTTCCGTTTGTTCTCATTGCCCTGGTTGCCCGCTCCCAAGGAAAAGTTATCCAGGCTTGCCTTGTCCTTGCAATCCCCTTATTTCTTCCGGTGGAGTATGGTTTTCTGACAACGCTTGCGAGGGGATTTGTGCCCGGGATCTTAGTGGCATCTTTCGGAGCAATTATGCTGTATTACCCGGAAAGAAAAAAGGGATGGTTCTTTTTCGGTCTTTTTGCGATGCTTGGCTATTCGGTGAACCCGAACTCTTTCCTGATCTCAGCACCTGCTCTTTTATTCCTCTGGCTGAGCAACTGGAAAACCCGCTTGTTTTACCGCCATTGCAGTGCAGGGATCCTTACCGGCCTGGCAGTTCACCTTCTGGTTAGCATGTTTTATATACTTCATCCGGGTAATGTGACTCATCAACTTGCCCCGTTTAAGATTTCCCGCTACCTCTTCATGGATGCCATAACCCATCTCGACCGTCACCTGGGATTTGTAACTCCGGTGTTCGGAATA
>CAIWTA010000041.1 GCA_903915465.1 uncultured Bacteroidales bacterium
CTTCAGGAAAATTCTTTTCTGAATCCATTTTTACAAGTTCTCCCACTTCGGGCAAATCCGGATTTTGCAGCATTTCTTTAAGAAACTTTTCTGATTCTAAGCCGTTTTTTATTTCATTTAATACAGCACTGAAAAATGATCTTCCAGAGAATTCCTCAGTATCAGATGAGTTGTTTTTATGAACATCGCCCTTTGTAGAATTCACAAGGTTATGATACGTTGAGATTAGATTAAAGAAGGAGGATTCGAATTGTTGTTTATCACTAAATATTCTTTGTTCTCTAAAGTTTGAATAAATCAGAATAACTCCTGCTGCCGTCCAAAAGATTCCTACAAAACCACTTACAAAACCGCCTAATTCTGAAGCGACTTTTGAATTGATTCGAGAAAACAAATGAAAGTACTGTCGATCAGTGACAATCCAAATAATTGAAAATATTAGGATTATCAATCCGATAGTTCCAAGGTATATGGCTGATTTCTTTAGGTAATTTTTTTCCATCTTGTTGTTATTGGCATGTTGCAGCTAGTCGGGTCACACAAGGGAATTTCACCGCTGCGTTCCCACGGAACCGTACGTGAAGGTCTTCCTTCATACGGCTCTTCCTGTTCAATCACAAATGTATAAGAACATTATGGATATACCAACTCCCAATGAGGAAAAAGTCGCGGACCTTCCCGGTACTTTTTCCGAAGCCACGAAATGGCTGCTTTCTTATAAAACCCTTTCTCCCATTGTACCCACTTCAATAAACGCTCATTTAACTGTTGCCATAAGTAACGGGTGTGACCCGTTGAGAATTTACAGTAATAGTTTTTGATCCCCCGGATGATTGGATTCAATTCTTCTGCCAATAATTCAATGGGTTTTCTCCATTTGTGGATTTTCAGCTTGTTGAATTTTTCCAATGCTTTACTGATGGATTGTGCGCTTATGAATGTAGTGATCATAACCCGGTAGCCTTTACCGGTTTTACACCACCATGGGTGCAATGTGAAACCAAGAAAATCCAGACTTCGGGGGTAGTTGTTCAGGGTGATTCCTTTCAGGTTGACGATTCTGGTCTTTTGGGGATGTGCACTCAGTTTGCATTCGGTAAGACGTTGTTGTATTTGTGATAATACATACAGCGATTGTTTCTCCGTCCTGCAATGAACCACGATATCATCTGCATACCTGACAAACGGCTTTTCAGGATGATTCTTCTCCATCCATTTGTCAAATACAACATGCAGGAATATATTTGCCAGCAACGGACTGATTACTCCTCCTTGGGGAGTTCCGGTTATCCGGTCAACGTAATTCCCATCGACTTGAAATGTTCCTGCATTTAACCATCGTTCAATGTACATCAATACCCATTTGTCCTTGCAATAGTGACTGACCGCTTTCATTAAAAGTTCATGATCAATTTTATCAAAGAAACTTTTAATGTCCAGATCTATCGCCCAGTCGTGGCCAAATGTGTTGCGAAGCGCTTTCTCCACTGCCTGATGACAGTTTCTCCCCGGCCTGTAGCCGTAAGAGCTATCATGAAACAGTGGTTCTGTGATGCGTTCCAGATACGTTTTGACTACTTGCTGTGCAATTCGATCCAGAATGGTGGGAATACCAAGTTTACGTTTCCCTCCGTCTTTCTTCCCGATTTCTGCTTCTTTTACTGCCTTTGGAAAGTAACTTCCTGATGTCATTCTGTTCCATAGCTTAGTAAGTTCGGGGATCAGGTCATTGTCCAGTTCCTCCCAACTCATTTCATCTATGCCAGGGCATCCTTTGTTGGCTCTTACTTTCTTGTAGGCCTGAAAAACCATTATTCTGGTAATCGGCTGTGATTTTGTTTCGTAATAATCAATCATCCCATTGCTGGTTGTATCTTACTTTGAAACTGAACAGGCTAAGCCCTTCGCTCCACCTCCATTACAGAGGCTTCTTCACTACTACGACTTAGTCCGCCACCGCTATCTCATGGTATCCCTCCATGTCTGCTTCCCGTTTTTAGTTAACAGAACAATAGCGACTTCCCTTGTTCCCCATGAAAGCCTGTATTGCCTTCCTGCCAACTTTACCCCGGATGCCGTGTAACCGATAATCAGGTCTTCTGTTACACTCCTGCCTTCAGCAGGCAGGTTGTCCCGGATACAGGCGTGACTACCCGGTTTTGACATCGTCTATTGCAGCTTACGAGGCCTCAGTAGTTGGTTCACTTAATTCAGCTCGACAATACTCACCTGCAAGAGTCAAGCTCTCGCTTTTCCTTATCGTTCACCACAAAGGGAGTTTCCGCCCGATGCAGCATAAGGTGGTTTGCAGACTACTCCTGAAAGTCGTCTGCGGAAGGCCATTCCTCCTCTTCCATTCGTAAGGCCGGCCAGTCACTTCGCTTGACCTCCGCACACTTACACAATTTTCAAAGAGCCTTCCATCTTTCATACAGCAAATATCCCTTGTTCAGAGGGATATGTTCAAGGCACACACGCCCCGCCGGCAGCCGCATGTGCGGGCGATAGCAGGTCTTATCTTCGATTTCCGTTTCCATGTTTAGTAGCCCCAAC
>CAIWTA010000042.1 GCA_903915465.1 uncultured Bacteroidales bacterium
CCACAAGTTCCCCCGGATGTTTTTTTTGTTATCGCCGGGAAGGTAAAAAGTGATGTAATCCGGACCTTCAGGCATAAATGGAGGAATACAGGCTGGCCGCTTCTCCAGGAACGGATGAAGTAATATCCCAATAATGTTTCGCTTGGATGCCATATTCGTGCGAAGCTCGCAAAGCAGGTACTCCTGAAGGTATGGCTTCAACTTAATGGTGACACTTGGTCTTTCATTTTCTTTCATGGAGCAAATGTAAGTTTCAGCCATCCGGAAATAAAGGTCAATTCATTTTAACATAGATCATATCCCAATCGAAAAACGGTATCAGGCTTTTCGATCTCGTTTCTTCGGTCACATGATGGATTTCATAATACTGCTGATCCCCTCTTTTGATCAGGTATTCCATGCCTATATTCTTATTACCGTTGATATGAAAATCATCCATTTTCCCATGACGAAACCCATTCGGCAATTTGTCATGATATTCAAAACCGAATTTATCGATCAGGATTTTGGAATTTTCCATTTATGTCGGATTTCGATCATTTTTCATCAAAAAAAAAAAAAAACAGGTTTGCCCAGAGGCAAAATACCGTTCCAACAGTCCAACAGTCCAACAGCGTCCAACAGTGTCCAACACGTTCCAACACCTTTTTTACCTATAATATAATATAAATCAATAAATTATAAAACTGTTGGACTGTTGGAAAGGGAAAAACGAATTTTCTGAAAAAAGTGCACTTTTTTATTTTTTTATCTTTTGTCTGTCAAAATGGCTCATCAGGTGATATAGGAAAAAGATTTGCTTGCTGTTTAGGTACCGAAAATGGTACTTCCTTTTCGTCTTCTGTATTTGATGGTGTAATTTCCTGTTCAACTGCACTATTGGCCTTTGAAAAGAAATCCTTAGCAGTCCTTTCAAGGTTTACATCCAATTCACCAGGACCATATTTAAAAACATAAGCGGACGTGTTACTTGTATCGAAGCGAACTCCTGGAGCATTACCAACGTAAGACTTGTGGTTTTTGAAGTAATGGAGAATTGAAACAAGGTCGATACCATTTTTACCGGTCTGCTGCCGCCATTTTTCCATATAAAGCGGATGAACTCTTGAAAACCGAATGAAAAGGAGGTTTTGGGGTTTAGTAAACGGACCGGTCCTTTCTTTGCCATCCTTATCCGTGTAGGAAAGAGAAGTAGTAGAATTGATTTTAAAATCCACCCCTGACTGGATCTTTCCTTCATCGAGTAAATATTCAACGGTCTTCCAGAAACTTGAAATAGATTCTGAACTGCTGATCTGTTTTGACATGGAAGCAATATCCTGTTTAACCTGAGCGTAAAGTGTTTCATAAGTAAAACTAAGCTCAAGTGGATTTGCGCTTTCAAGGATTATCTTCACTGGCGCAAGCAAACAGCAATAATTGCGAACAAGTCTTTCATCGAAAGGAAGTTTTTCGTGGATCAGGTCTGCCTTTAATTCTTCCTGGATAGCGGAAAAGGTCATTGCGAATTGTTCTTCCATGACTTTTCGAAAATCAACTATGTTGCAGACAAGGGAGCTGATCCCTGAAACTTCCAATTTTTTAAGTTCTTCATACTTTTCCATTTCCAGTTTTGAATATTTCTTCTTGAAAAAGGAAAGCAGGCATGCCCTGGTTAAAAGTGCATTGTCATCAAGCGTGGGAAGATACTGACCGGAAATGCAGAACGCACCATAAATTTTGTTAATCATCGTTCTGCTGTCATTGGACAGTTTTCCTTTCTCATGCCCTACACCATCATAGGCTGCTTTCAACAACTGAAAGCGCCGGGGGTCAATATCATTGGTATATTCATCGGCCCAAACTATAGAATTTTTAGCCCGGGAAGCCTTTCTTGAAAGGCCGACATGAGTTCCTGAATTGAGGTTGAATGCAGGCATATTGTGGAAAAAGAGATTTGACAATGACCAGGCCAATTGGCTTTTACCGGACTGCTTTTCACCGAACAGGAACAGGTGAGGAAAGATTTTGTATTTCTCATAAATAAGATCGCGAAAAACGGTAGCGATGGCGAAAGAGACAGCTATCGCAGCATTGCTGCCATAAACATCTGTCATAAGTTGCGACCACTGGCCGAAGGTACAGGGAGCTTCATTATAAACAAAATAGCGGTCGTTTTCATACTCATCATCGTCTTCTCTGACATTGCTATACACCACTGAGAAGGCAGGAGAGAAGTACCTTTTACCATTATGGGATGTTATCCCGAATTCATCAACAGGCTGCCAGGAGCCGTTATAAATGCCATTGGCGAAAGCATAAAATCCTTCACGCTGCCACCCTAAGGTTTTGAGTTCGTTACACACTGGAAAATCGTTTGAAATGAATTTTAATATTTTAAGGTAGTGAGCCTTTCCACCGGACCAGATAAAGTTTCCTTCACCATAAACATAAGCCTGGAACTGCTCAACTGAAATAAAGTTCTTCGATGGTATGTCAATGATCTTTGACTCCCCATGATCATTAGTGATACGCACAAGGCGATTGTTGTCGATTTTGGAATAGATGTGGAATAAGGGAATAATGATAAAATTAGATCCGCAAACCGGACCTCCTTCTTTGGTATGGAACC
>CAIWTA010000043.1 GCA_903915465.1 uncultured Bacteroidales bacterium
GCGGTTTGGTTAAATAATCTTTGGCCCCTGCGTTCATCAGCTTTTCAATCTGGTGAGCCATCGCATCGGCGCTGACAACCACCACCGGAATTGCCATTGTTTTTTCTTCCGCCTGCAGAAGCCTGATCACTTCGAAACCCTTCATATCCGGCAAATCGAGATCAAGAAGAATTAAATCAGGAGAGTATTCGATGGCTAATGGAACCGCCTGCGCTCCTTTCGTACTGCACACAAAATGAATGGAAGGTCGCTGATCTACCAGGATTTGCTCCACCAATTCGGTGTTGGAGGCATTGTCTTCGATATAGAGGATGGTTCCGGATTTTTCATTTATCACAGGATGTGTTAAATATCCGTGTTCGGTTTGCCCGGCTTTCGTTTCCTGATCTGCGACATGCGGCAGTTCAATCCAGAAGGTACTTCCCTCGCCCGGCACACTTTCAACACCAACGCTTCCGCCCATGGCGTTCATCAGTTTTTCAACCACCATAAGCCCGAGGCCAGTGCCTTCAATGCCGGTTTTCTCGGCTCCGATACGTTCGAACGGCATAAATATTTTCCCGATAAATTCAGGATTGATTCCGGACCCTGTGTCGCTCACCGATATTCTTACAAAAGCAATGGCCGGGGCTATAACTGGCTGTAATTCGGTTTTGATCATGACGGAACCTCCTTCATGGTTGTATTTTACGGCATTGTTGATTAAATTAAGTAACACCTGCCGTAAGCGATGAGGGTCGGCTTTGACAAAAAGCCGGTCAGGATCACTGTTTATCAATTCAAGTTTTACGTTCATTGTATTGGCCGATAGATGAACATAATCAATTGTTTCCCCGATAATTTTGTCTAACTCTACAGGAACAAATGAAAGTGAAACCCGGCCTGCTTCGATGCCCGAAATGTCTAATACCTCGTTGATCAGATTGAGAAGATGCTTTCCACCGTTTAAAATGTGTTTGATACTTTTCTTTTGTTTTGGATTAAGTTCACCCATCTCCATTAACTGAGCAAACCCAAGTATCGAATTCATGGGCGTACGCAGTTCGTGGCTCATGCGCGAAAGGAATTCGCTTTTAGCCTGATTGGCTTTCTCTGCTTCGATTTTTGCTACAATCAATGCATGTTCAATTCGTTTTCGTTCGGTGATATCGATTTTGATGCTGATAAAACTGGAGATATTGCCCTTCGAATCCAAAACAGGCGTGATGGTTTGTTCTTCATAATAAAGACTGCCGTCTTTCCGGCGGTTTATCAGTTCACCTGTCCATACTTCCTTATTCAGTAACGTATCCCAGAATCTCTTGTAAAAATCCTTATCCTGTTTCCCTGATTTTACGAGAACTCCCGGCGTTTTCCCGATTGCCTCGTTAGCCGGATATCCTGTGAGCCTGGTGAAGGCTGAATTTGCCCACTGGATAATGCCTTTGATATCGGTAATAATAATGGCAAGTGCAAATGATTCGAAGGCAGCACTTTGCCGCGCAAGGGCGGCTTCCGATTCTTTTCGATATGTAATATCGCGGATAATCGAAAGCACTTCATCGGCAGAGGAGACAATAATCCTGTTTTCGAAATACCTTAATTTGCCATTAACCTTAAGAGAATATTCATAAGCTGCCATTTCCTCATGATGAAATGCCTTTTCAATTGCAGTCATGCTTTGAAGGGCCAGATCAGGAGGCAGCACCTGGCTGATGGTTTTTCCGAGAAATTGTTCCCTGGGTAAAAAAAGCATGTTTTGGTCTGTGGACATGTAATCCAGATATGTTCCATCCCTACGGATGCGAAACATCAAATCGGGAACTGCTCGGATTATGGCAGCCTTTTCGGCTTCACTCCTCCGAAGGGAATTCTCTGCCTCTTCACGTTCTGTAATATCATGGTAATTCAGCAGTACACCTTGAATAACCGGATCGTTCGCAAGATTGGTTGCGGTAAGTTCGATCGGCTTATAACTGCCATTTTTACATTTGTAACGATATGTTACCGTTTTTACTGATTTGTCATTTTTAACGAGATCGGAAAATTCCTTTTGAATACGGTCAAGGTCATCAGGGTAAATGGTCAACCAACCGTCTGTTCCGATCAGATCCTGGGGTTTCCAGCCAAAGTACTTTTCGATGTTGGGGCTTTTGTATTTCATTACACCATCCATCCCCATGATCCCGATCACGTCTGAAATATTTGAAATCATTGTACTATGCAGGATATTTTGAAACTGCAACGCATCCTGTGCCATTTTCTGTTGGGTGATGTCGGTCAACGAGGTAACGCGTACATTTCGACCCTTATAGTACATCATCCTTCCGCGTAACAAGCAAGGAAAAGTTGTACCATCCTTTCGCTGGGCGATTGCTTCGTAAGGATCTTCTGTGCCTGACAACATGTTATTCATGACGATCTCCCTGCATTCGGGCGCTATCCAGTCGGTTCCGTACCTGCTCAGGGCTTCATCATTCGTGTACCCGAACATGATTTCGGCAGCCATGTTTTGCTCGATGCAGAGCCCTTTTTCAGAAAAGAAGATTGCTTCATACGAAGCTTCCGATAAGCCCCGGTACTTTTCCCTGCTCTCTTCAAGGTCCGCATCAGCATGTTTGCGCTCGGTAATGTCGGAAATAAAACCATGCCATAGGAACGTGCCATCTTCATTGGCTTGCGGCAAGGCATTGCCCGATAACCAACGCACAGTACCATCATCGAACTTTACCCGATACTCGTGTTGCCAAATTGTGTTGTTTTTTGCCGATGTCTGAATGGAAGCAACCACGCCGTCGAA
>CAIWTA010000044.1 GCA_903915465.1 uncultured Bacteroidales bacterium
AAGGCGTGAATCGAACGAAGAGAGATAGCGCTGGGCGTAGCTGCGTTGGGGTGACGAGGCCCGCGCGGCCTGAGCGCAAGTGTAAACAGAAGAATTGTAGATGCTTTGTTATTAATCTTTTCCAATTAGTTATATAGTAGTTTCGCAGATTGTTGCGCTGAGTCTCGCAGATCCTATAAATGAATTTTTTTCAGCGGAACTCTGCGAAGAACTCAGCGGAACTCCGCGTGAACTATTAAGTTATCAGTTTTGATGTTCCTCAGCGGTAAAAAAAAGATTGCAGGATTTACCATGTTGTTTGCTGTGAATTTAAACGATGCTTTCATGAATTATTCAGGTTAGTCTTTATTGCTAGGAAAAGTAAGCGAATAGCCATATTCTTCATTATTAAGCATATAAGGATGTTTGTCTGTAAAATGTACAGATGATTTCTATACCTTGTACTTATTTTGTCGGGGCAGTTTTTTTTGCTATCATACAAATGCGGAGGATATTTGCAATCAAATCCAGATATCTCAAATGCAGAAGAAAAAGAGTAATCCTACTGAACCCGAAGATGAAATGCCCTCATCCAACTCAGAGAATTCTATTGAGTACGAGAAATACATTAAAAAACTAGAACTACAACGCCTGGTTCTAAACAAAATAGTAAATCATGACTTAAATCAAACCGCAACAGATACTTCAAACTCAGAAAGTCTTAATTCCATTTAATCAATCCCAAACAAAGAATCAACTATGAAAAAAAATTTAACTTTTGCAGTATTGTTCAGTGTTATTATGGTTTTTTACCTGAGCATTGAAAAGTCCTCAGCCCAATGGGCCCAGGCAGGCCCTAATGGCGGCAATGTCGCACTATTGGCCAAAGACGGCACTACGCTGTATGCAGCTGTAAATACAGGCTTGTACACTTCAACGGATAACGGAAATACATGGACCATCATACAGGCTCCGACATGGCCCGGCGGAGGTAAAGCGCTGGCAAAGTTTGGCAATTATTTGTTTCTGGCTTCAAATGCCGGTATCTACCGTTCAGCCGACAACGGCCTTACATGGGTAAAAAAAGGCATATATGGAGGACTTTGTCTTGCAGCTAATAGTACAACCATCTTTTCAGGAACATCCGGAGGAGTGCTGCGTTCGACCGATAATGGTGAAACCTGGACAAAAGTAGCCATTGGATCGGCGCGCAATCAGCTTACTGCAGTTGCTGCAACCGATACAATTATTTATTCAGGTGATTCTTATTCTGGCGGAGTCCGTCAGTCAACTGACAACGGACTCACTTGGGGAGTTTGTTCAAATGGTGCTAGTATCGGAAAGGTTTATTGTCTTTCAATTATCGGTACTGATGTTTACGCTGGAGCATCAGGAATTTGGAAATATACGAACGGTACCGGGAGCTGGACCCAGACAAATGGTTCTGGGGGAATGTCTGCCATAGTGGGAGATGCCAGCGTAATTTTTGCCTCTTCTAACCCAGGTGTAATCCGAACAACAGATGGAGGTGCAACCTGGACAGCTCTTAACAGTAATGGGATTACAAGGGGTGTTGTTCCTATTGTAATGAGTACCGGCGGAGTTTATGCGGGTACGATTAGCGGCGTTTTCCGTACGCAAAATAACGGGGATACCTGGGTTCAATCGGATGTGGGCATTAAAGGTCATGGTGTAAATCAGCCTGCCATTGCTAATATTGGATCAGATATTTTTACCGCTACAGCAAGCTCAGAGGTTTTCCATTCATCCGACCTGGGTCAGAACTGGACAAATATTAGCTCAGGGCTGATACCAAATACAAACCCAACGCCTTATACAGCTTTTATAGGAACAGATGCAACTTCTGTGTTCTATGATGTTTCCATGTCAACAAATGCCGGCAATAGCTGGACAGAAACCAATGCTCCAGGTAGGGTCGGTGTTTACCAGAGTGGCACTACTTTCGGCAACTTGCCCTGGTTAACACAGAATGGCGTGTATCTTACGTGTGATTACATAAACGGCATTTCACGGTCAACTGACAATGGAGCAACATGGACAATAAGTCAGACTGGCATGGACGGAGGTGAATCCGCTTATTGGAGTCTATATTCGGACGGATCCCGATTATATGTTGGCACATCTTCAGGACCGTATTATTCCACGGATGATGGACAGAGCTGGAAGAAAGGTGCGATTGACTGGTATTTTCAGAGTATGGGTCCCGGTGTATATTTATCAACCGGCACCAGCATGCTTTATGGGACTTCATATTACTCGCAAAGAGGAATTTTCCGGTCAACGGATAATGGAGCTACCTGGACACAGGTACTGGCTGCAAGTTCCGACCGTATGGTTATCGCCGGAGGGTCAATCTATATCTCTGGAAGGACAACAGATTTCACCGGAACAGATCTCAATACACTTTACAGATCCGATGATGACGGGCAAACCTGGACGAATATCACATACCC
>CAIWTA010000045.1 GCA_903915465.1 uncultured Bacteroidales bacterium
GAAAGGTTAATCAAGCTTAATCAAATGGCCATTGTTCAATTGAAATCCCTTGCTTCGGATCCAAATATTCAGAAACTGAAATAATGAGGAAGGAAGATAATACGCCAGCATTGCGGTTCCCGGAATTTAAGGATGAATGGGGGAAAAAGAGGTTGGGGCAGATATCAAAATGGTCATCAGGAGGAACGCCATCAAAGGACAATCCTCTCTATTGGAATGGTGATATTCCCTGGATTAGCGCTTCAACTATGCGAGGAATTGAATATTCTGATTCTGTACATAAAATCACACTTGAAGGTTTAAAGAATGGATCAAGGCTTGTTCCCAAAGGAAATTTATTGATTTTAGTCAGAGGCAGCATGCTTTTTAATACAATTCCCATCGGAATTACAGCAAGGGATGTAGCATTTAACCAAGACGTTAAATCAATTGTTGTTGATGAAAAAAACTCCACAAAATTTGTGCTATATTGGTTTTTCTCAGCGGAAAATATGATTTTAAATATGGTTACTGGTACGGGTATCGGTGCTGGTAAACTCGATTTGTCTGATTTAAGAAACTTGCCATTACAAATTCCTGCCCTCGCCGAGCAACAAAAAATTGCCTCCTTCCTCGCCTCCGTTGACGAAAAGCTCATGCAGATTAAACAACAAAAAGCACTCCTGGAACAATACAAGAAAGGGGTGATGCAGCGAATCTTCTCGCAGGAAATTCGGTTTAGGGATGAGAATGGTAAGGAATTTCCTGAGTGGAAACCGAAAACATTGAGCCAACTAGCCAAAATATTATATGGTAAAGACCAAAAAAAAGTTGTAGCTGAAAATGGCATATTCCCAATTTTAGGAACAGGTGGAATAATTGGCAATACAAATCAATTTCTATACGATAAACCATCTGTTCTTATTGGCCGAAAGGGTACAATTGATAAGCCAGTATATATGGACACGCCATTTTGGACTGTTGATACACTTTTTTATACTGAAGTATTTACGAATACCTTTCCGAAATGGCTATTTTATAAATTTCAGACCATAAACTGGTATTTGTATAACGAAGCATCTGGAGTTCCAAGCTTGAGTGGATCAACAATCTATAAGATTAAATTTGACCTGCCTTGCATAGAAGAACAAACCAAAATCGCCAATTTTCTATCCACTCTGGACGACAAGATTAACCATTGCAGCGTTCAGATTGAAAAAACGGAGCAGTGGAAAAAGGGGTTACTGCAAAAAATGTTTTGTTAACGCAGATTATACTAACCAGGATTGCTTTGGAAAAACATCTCAAAAAGGTTGCTGGAAATGAATTGTGTTGTATATTTGCACCAACAGTACCCGTTTTGCATACCATTAGAACTGCAGGCGGGTCCTTTTTTAAAGAAAGTTCTAAGAAACATTGATAATACACCTCCCATGCCTCTCTTGGAAGCACACTTGGGAGGTTTTTTGTTTTAAAGAGTAGCACTAACATGTCAAAGCAACCCGAACAAATACTCGAAGATAATCTTGTGCTACAACTGCAGCAATTGGGTTATGCTTTTGTGACAATCCGGGATGAGAAAGAGTTGCTAGCAAACCTCAAAGCACAGTTAGAAAAACATAATGGCATAGAATTTACTTCTAAAGAATTTGACCGGGTTTTGAATATCCTGAGTAAAGGCTCAGTATTTGACAAGGCGAAGATGTTGAGGGAAAAACAGCATATTGTCCGGGATAATGGCGAAAGTCTCTACTTCGCATTCATTGAACAGGAAAATTGGTGCCAGAATCAGTTTCAGGTTACTCACCAGGTTACTGCCGAAGGTACTTACAAGAATCGCTACGATGTCACCCTGCTCATCAATGGGTTGCCATTGGTACAGATTGAACTCAAGCGCAGGGGAATCGAGCTTAAAGAGGCTTTTAACCAGATTAACCGTTATCAGCGTCATTCATTTGGCGCTTCCATCGGATTATTTCAATACGTGCAGATATTTGTGATCAGTAATGGCGTGAACACGAAGTATTATGCCAACAACAAATACCAATCCTTTAAGCAAACCTTCTTTTGGAGCGATCTGGGCAATAAAACCATTACGCAGCTGGAACAATTTGCATTCTGTTTCCTGGATTCCTGCCATGTGTCAAAAATGGTTTGCAAGTATATTGTGCTCAGCGAAGCTCATAAGATTTTAATGGTCCTGCGACCTTATCAGTATTTCGCCGTGGAAGCCCTGATAGAAAGGGTGAAAGACACCAACAAAAACGGATATATCTGGCACACTACCGGTTCGGGAAAAACACTGACTTCATTTAAGGCCAGTCAAATCCTGATGAACCTGCCAAATGTGAAGAAAGTCGTTTTTGTGGTTGACAGAAAAGACCTGGACTATCAGACCACTAAAGAATTCAACAGCTTCAGCAAAGGCAGCATCGACGGTACGGATAATACAAATGCCCTGGTTAAGCAGTTTTCCGATGATACCAAACTCATCGTCACCACTATTCAGAAACTTAATACGGCCATCAGCAAGAAACAATACCTGCTGCGCATGGAAAGGCTGAAAGATGAAAAAATCGTATTCATTTTCGATGAATGTCACCGTTCACAGTTTGGTGAGACCCATGCCCGGATAAAATCCTTCTTCAAAAACATTCAATTGTTTGGTTTTACCGGAACTCCCATTTTTGTTGACAACGCAGTGAAAAACGAATTGGGCAGGCGTACCACCAAGGAGTTATTTGGCGATTGCCTTCATAAGTATGTGATCACCGATGCCATCAAGGATGA
>CAIWTA010000046.1 GCA_903915465.1 uncultured Bacteroidales bacterium
CAAAAAGTTATTATTTTTGAAGTTCCTATAATTTCCTTGAGGTGGGGCACTCTGCGAGACTCAGCGAGAAAAAACATGATTGAATATCAAATAATTACATCAAGTTATATAGTAGACGCTTAAGCGCAGAGATTAGAAATTGTTTACGTATCTTGTAAATCCATTTTTCAAAACCGGCACATTAAAAAGTAATACAATTGCTAATAATTTCTCTGCGCCTCAGCGGTTTCATTTTATTACACCGGAGGTATGAATTCATCTTGTTTCTACAGCAAGAACCATATGACTTATTCATTTTGTTACTTTCCGTTGCAGCTCAGCTTCAAAAATCTTGATCAATCCAGCACCTCAAAAAAAGATACTGCCAGTTTGGTCTTGTGAAAGATACAAAATTGATTATTTTTGCAATATACTTCCTTCAGACAATCAAATGATTATTCATCAACAATCTCTTTAGCTATGTTCAAAGGACATCCAAAAGGACTTTTTGTCGCATTTTTTACCAACATGGGGGAGCGGTTTGGCTACTATACTATGCTGGCCATTTTTGTCTTGTACCTTCAGTCAAAATTTGGCTGGTCAACTACTCAAGCCGGTCATGTCTATGGTTTCTTCCTGTTCGGAATTTACTTTTTACCCCTTTTAGGTGGATACATTGCCGATAATGTACTCGGCTATGGAAAGACCATTTTGATGGGGATTATCATAATGTTCATAGGTTATGGTTTACTTGCGATGCCCGGGACGGGTGAATATTTCATCTACTTCGCGCTGGCAGTGATTTCGCTGGGTACCGGGTTTTTTAAAGGGAACCTTCAGGCACTGGTGGGTAATTTATATGATGATGCGAAATTTAGTAAGTTCAGGGATTCTGCATTCAATATTTTCTATATGGGCATCAATATCGGAGCATTTTTTGCCCCGAGCGCTGCAGAAGGCATGAGAAACTGGGTTCTCCGGATGAGCGGTTTTACATATGACCCGGCAATTCCTGATCTTGCCCATAAATTTTTGAACGGAACGCTGAAAAACACTCCCCAGCTTGAACAATTTGCCAGCACTCAGACAGGCGCTCATTTTGCCAACCTGACAGAATTCTGCCACCAATATATCACAAGTATCGGACAAGCCTATAATGCCGGTTTTGCTGTCGCTGCAGTAAGCATGATTGCTTCGCTTCTGATCTTTATCGGTTTCAGAAAATATTACAAACATGCCGATGTCACACACAAGCAAAAGAAAGCAGGAAATCTACAAATGGTAGCAGATCTCACACCAGCGCAAACCAAAGACAGGCTGATTGCCCTTGGGTTGGTCTTTTTTGTTGTGATGTTTTTTTGGATGGCTTTCCATCAAAATGGCTTTACACTTACCATTTTTGCAAGGGATTACACGGTAGCTACGGTTTCGAAAGGTACTGCAATCATCTTCAACCTTTCCACCTTCCTTCCAATTTTGATCACTGCTTTAGGAGTTTTCCTTTTAGTAGGTAAAGGACACTCCGGTAATATCAGGATACTTGGAGCAGTGGGGTCTATCGGCGCCATCGCAATTGGCAGCTATACAATCAGCAGATTATTACCAGAAAAAAATCCCATCTCTCCAGAGATTTTTCAACAGTTCAACCCGATTTTCATTGTGTTCATGACACCAATAATAATCGGCTTGTTTGCATATTTCAGGAAATATGGCAAAGAGCCTTCTTCGCCTCAAAAAATCGGTATCGGTATGCTTATTACTGCTGCCGGGTTCCTGATCATGGTTCTTGCTTCCCAGGGACTGATGAGCCCGAAAGAGCTTGCATTGCAAGGCGGAGTGTCAGACACTCTGCGTTCGCCTTACTGGCTTATCGGAACCTATTTTACTTTGACCATTGCAGAGTTATTTTTAAGTCCGATCGGTATTTCCTTTGTTTCAAAAGTGGCACCACCTCAGCATAAAGGGCTGGCACAGGGAGGTTGGTTCGCAGCTACCGCAATCGGAAACCTGATGGCTGGTTTTATCGGTCCTTTCTGGGACAAATGGCAACTCTGGCAATTCTTTACGCTGTTGGTCGCATTGACACTTCTTTCAGCGATAATCATGTTCTCCATTCTAAAACGGTTGGAAAAAGCTACAACCAGTTGATGCGGAAATTCCTGATCTACTTAAACTCTTTTCTCAGGAATGACAGATTGTAAACAGTGAACAAAGAAGAATTTTCCTGGGGAAACAACCGCCGGTATAATTCATATTCGGAATATATCAGGAAACTCTTTGGTGAGAGAGTACAAAAAGTTGCCGTGGATGCAGGTTTCACCTGTCCTAACCGCGACGGAACGAAAGGTATTGGTGGGTGTACTTATTGCGATAACGAGGCTTTCAACCCTTCCTACTGCGATCCGAAGGAATCCATTACTGAGCAGATCCGCAAAGGAATTGAATTTCATGCTGTAAGGTATCGTCGTGCTGCCCAATTCCTTGTCTATTTTCAACCCTTCAGCAACACCCATGCTTCCATTGAAGTACTGAAAGAAAAGTATGAAGAAGCGTTGCTATACCCGGGAGTTGTCGGACTTGTAATTGGAACACGCCCGGATTGTGTGGATGATGAGAAACTCAGTTACCTTTCCGCACTGGCAAAAAATTATTTTATCCAGGTTGAATATGGCGTAGAAACAACAAATGAGGCCACCTTGACCAGGATAAACCGGGGCCATACTTTTGAATTATCCCGAAAAATAATTGAGAAAACACATTCCCTGGGAATTCGCACAGGAGCCCATTTCATCTTCGGTTTGCCAGGTGATACCCTGGAAGGGATGATGGAAATGGCAGGTCAAGTCTCCTCTTTGCCGATCGATACAGTCAAATTCCATCAACTTCAAATCATCAAAGGAACGGTACTTGAAAAAGAATTCCAGGCTGATCACTCAGGATTCCATCTCTTTGGCCTCAATGAATACATTGATTTTATTGTGAGTTTCACAGAAAAGCTCAATCCTTCAATCGTCATCGAGCGATTTACCGGGGAAGTCCCGCCAAGGTTCATTGAAAGTCACAATTGGGGATTGTTGCGGAATGATGAGATACTCCGGCTGATCGAGAAAGAGTTTGAGCGGAGAGATAGCTGGCAGGGGAAGAATCATATCTGAGATCTGAGCACCGAACTCCGATAGAAAACCGGCTCTCGGATCTCGGATCTCGGATCTCGGATCTCGGATTTGCCAGTTTCACTGATCAATTGAACGTTCCGCCAAGGTACTGCTTAGTCTTCTCCATTTTCGGATTTTCAAAAATCATAAAATTTGTACCCTGTTCTATTACTTCACCCAGGTACATGAATACCACATAATCAGCAATTCTTTTCGCCTGTCGTAAAACATGTGTAACCAGCACGATGGTATAATCTTTTTTCAGTTCAACAAACTTCTCCTCGATGCTTTGACTTGAAATAGGATCCAATGCAGAAGTCGGTTCATCCGCCAGGATGATATCGGGACTCACTGCCAGGCCACGGGCCAGACAAAGTCTCTGCTGCTGCCCAATGGATAAGTTAGAAGCAGGTTCCCGCATACGGTATTTCACTTCCTCCCATAAATTTGCCTGTTGCAGGTAACTTACCACTTGTTTGTGCAGGTCTCTTCTTTTCTTTACACCTTTCAGTTTTAAAGCATAAGCCACATTATTATAAATGTTCATAGGAAGCGGATAGGGTCGCTGGGAAAGCAAACCCATGTGTTGCCGAAGTTGATAAATATCTTCTTTGGCCTCCAATACATCATTTCCATCAATCATAACTTTACCGCTGACTTTCAACTCAGGATACAGGTCAGTCAAGCGGTTCAGGCATTTCAGCAAGGTGGTCTTTCCACAACCGGAAGGACCGAGTATTACTGTGATTTTGTTCTTTGGAATCTCAATATTGATATTTTTCAGGATTTGGGTTTTCCCGGCAGCGACATTCAGGTTAACAATGCTTATTTTACTGGTGTTTTCCATATTGATTGGCACTTCCGCTATTAAAAATTGATTTTTGTTTTATGATATCTTTTTCCCAATCCCCTGGAGAATAAACTTACAATTAAAATTATCAGGGTGAGTATAAGAGCTGAAGCATAAGCACGATTTTGCACTTCAGGTACCGGTGATGCCAATTGGAAGAAGATGGATAAAGGCAAAGTGGCAACCGGTTCCATTAAAGAATTCGGAAGATTATCGGTATATCCTGCTGTAAAAAGAACTGAAGCAGCATCGCCTATGGCACGTCCAAAAGAGAGAAGGATGGCAGTGATTATTCCGGAAAACGACTGGCGGGTAAAAATTTTAAAAGCCACTTCCGATTTATTGGATCCCAACGAATAGGATGCTTCCATCAGCCCAACAGGAATGGTCCGGAGAATTTCATCCATGGAGCGGATCATTATGGGCAGAATAAATAATGTTACGGTCAGCATCCCAGCCAGAAGGGATGTCTGAATTCCCAGGAAAATCATCATACTGAATCCGAATGCTCCATAAACGATGGATGGAATTCCCCAAACAAGATCCAGGATAAAACGGATCACACCAACCAGCTTTTTCTTTTGAACAAGGAAGACATTCATATACAGTGCAACCGGCAAACCGATGATAAAAGCCAGAAAGGTTGCGCCAAAAGCGAGCGATAAGGATCCCAGAATAGCATTGAGTATACCACCTCCTTTTCCATAATAATAGCCGCCCGATGGAATCTGTGATATCATTTCCCATGAAATTGCTTTGATTCCTTTTTCAAAGATGCTATAAATGATCAAAGCAAGGATAAGAAGAATAAAATAAGTCGAAAAGACCATCAGGACTTTGAAAATTGCTTCTTCTATTTTCCGGGATCTTTTCATTTCTAGTATTTATTATAACGTGCAATGAAGAAGTGCATGATCAGGTTGAAAAACAGTGAAACGGCAAGCAGTATCAAAGCGGCAAACATTAGCGCAGAATCGTATCGCGGGATAGAAAGCATCTCTCCATAGTTATTTGCAATAAGGGCTGGCAGAGTATATCCTGGATCGAAAACACTTTTGGGAAGCTTTACTACATTTCCCACGACCATCAGTACGGCCATTGTTTCACCAAATGCTCTTGCCAATCCGAACCCAAATGCAGCAATTATCCCGGGGAGTGATTTCTTGATAACAACATGCTTGACTGTTTGCCACTGTGTGGCTCCCAACGAAAGTGCTGCTTCTTCCAATTCGATGGGAACAGCCTGGAAAACTTCAATCAGAATGTTCAGTATAAAAGGAATGATCATGATGGAAAGCACCAATGCCGCTGCCAGTATACTATATCCCAATGTATTCACACCAAAAAAAGGTCCCAGATAGTGGGAAATAAAAGGAATAATCACAAGGATTCCCCAGACTCCGTAAACGACAGATGGAATTCCAGCCAATATATCAATTGCAGGGTGCATTATCCGAAGAAATCGCTTTTTGGTATAGTGCGTAACATAGATGGCTGTAAGCAAACAGATCGGTGCTGAAAGTAGCATGGCGAGCAATGTAACCCAGATAGAACCAACGATGAATGGAAAGAAACCAAACTTTCCGATTCCCGGCTTCCATTCTTTGGAAAAAAGAAGATCAGAAAGATTATAATCGTGAATCAACAGGAAGGATTTCAGGTATAATCCTAAAAAAAGCAAAAAGGGCAAAGAAGCAACCAGCAACAGGCTGACGATCATCCAGGTATAGTTGACCCGGTGTCTTTGATTCCTGTTTAGTAAGTACATTCTAAGGGATTATTGATCACAGATGACCTGTAGTTATTTCAATTTAGCCAGACTGTTTTGAATTTTCTCATTGGAAAGAGTGACATACCCTGCCTCAGTTAAATACTTCTGGCCGTCTGTCAGGATCCACTGCAGGAAAGCAAGAACAATTTTATTCTGAGGTTTTCCTGCAGCAACAAGGTAAAGATCACGGGCAGGTGGAGAAGGATAAATTCCACTCTGAATGGCTTTCATCACCTGATCAAGGGTTTTGTAAATGCTTTCTTCCTGATCAATTTTCCCATTCCCATTCAAATCAATTGGAATAACAGCCAGCCCTGGATAGACTTTACGGGTGTTCATGTCGAAAATAAAGTTCAGGTTATTGAACCCGATTCCATTCTCAGTTTTGCGAATTGCATCAGCAACACCCGGGTCACCGTTCACACCTAACCCGAGCAAATCCTCTTGCTTCTTTCCCATTAAATATTTAGCCCACATTTCTGCTGCACCGCATGCATCCGAGCGGGTAAATGGCTGCAGTGTAACTTTTGAACTATTATTTACCGCGGAACCCCAAGTTGTGATCTTCCCGGAAATAAAAATATCAAAGAATTTCTGTTTTGTCAACCCTTTTGATAAGAGATCCTTCAATACAGGATTACGCGCATTTACTGTAGGTAGTACAGCATCCCTTGCAACTCCGATATACCACGCACCTTTGGCTCTTTC
Organism: uncultured Bacteroidales bacterium; assembly: GCA_903915465.1. GTDB lineage: Bacteria > Bacteroidota > Bacteroidia > Bacteroidales > FEN-979 > FEN-979. Next base: position 6,464 of record CAIWTA010000046.1, read on the forward strand.
TTCAGGGCTTAATTCCTTGGAATACATCCCAAGATCGACCATTCGTGATAAGGCATCTGCCATTCCTTTTCCAGCACCTCCTGCAGAGATATTTATGGTCACGTGAGGATGAAACTTTTTAAATTCCTCCGCCCATCTCACAGTCATTGGGTAAAGCGCAAATGCGCCGGAAATGGTGATTTTCCCTTTCATATCGTCAGACTTCTGGCCAGCTTTGCTCCCTTCCTGAGTATTGCAGGAAATAAGAATACATGAAAATACAAAATATGCCAGAAAGATTCCGATGAAAAGACATTGTTTATTCATAGAAGCTGACTTTTACCTGAAAGCAAAATATTTCTCCTTCTGGATTGAAAGAAATTGGTTTATTTCAAAAAACACAAAATTCATTAAATGAGTTGATTGATGATGTCTTCAACCTTAATACCATCGGCTTCAGCTTTGTAATTCTTGACTAACCTGTGTCGCAAAACAGCAGTAGCCACAGCTTTTACATCTTCGATATCAGGAGAATACTTTCCGTTCAGTGAAGCATGACATTTAGCACCAAGAATAAGGTATTGGGAAGCTCTCGGACCGGCTCCCCAGATAAGATATTGATTTGAAATAGGGGCAGCAGCATGTGTTTTTGGTCTGGTTTTGGACACCAGTTCAACTGCATAGTGATAGACATTATCGGGGACCGGAATTTTCAATATTAACCCCTGAAAAAAAAGAATCTCTTCAGAATTCATTACAATCTGAGGTGATATCGATTGGTTGGATGTTGTGGATTTGACAATTTTGATCTCCTCATTAAATGAAGGGTAATCCAGCCAGATATTGAACATAAACCGGTCCAGTTGGGCTTCCGGCAACGGATAAGTTCCTTCCTGTTCGATCGGGTTTTGGGTGGCAAGAACAAAAAATGGTTCCTCCAGTATATAAGAAAATCCAGCCACGGTGACGGATTTTTCCTGCATCGCTTCCAGCAATGCCGACTGTGTTTTTGGAGGAGTTCTGTTGATCTCATCGGCCAGGATGATATTGGCAAAAACAGGGCCTTTGATGAATCTGAATTTGCGATTTTCATCCAGGATTTCTGTTCCAATGATATCAGAAGGCATAAGGTCAGGGGTAAATTGAATCCGGCTATAATGTAACCCCAACGCTTTGGAAAGCGTGTTTACCATCAATGTTTTTGCCAATCCTGGAACACCGACAAGAAGACAATGTCCTTTGCAAAAAATTGAGATTAAAAGGTTTTTTACGACCTCATCCTGCCCAACAATTACTTTGGCAATTTCAGATTTCAGCTGATTGTATTTTTTAACCAGTGCTTCAACAGCTTCGACATCAGAAGAAAAGTTCATAGTTTTTTCCATTATTTTTTTTGCCAGGACCTTTGGAATTCGCAATTGGCATAAAGTCCTTTGATACTGATATAAGTTCTGCTTATCTTTCTATTGATCCATCCATTAATCACATCCGATTTTTTTGTTTCCAGCGCCCATTGCTGCAGCTTATCATAATCCTGCTCAGGATTGGCCTTATGAGGAAGTGTCCTCTCTTTTAAATAGTAGATTCTGAATTCATCCTTTCCACGATCAGTCTTGTACATGACTGTGGAAGAGATATCCCCTACTTTCATTTTATCAATAACAAGAAAAATTTTCGGATCCAATTGACTCGCATCAAACTTGCTGTTGCCATTGGCCCCATTGATAATCAGTCCCCCATTGTTTTTGCTCAGATCATCGGAGAATTTCGTTACGGCATCTGAAAATGCGATCTTTTTATTCCGGATCACCTTCCCTAAACTGTCGAGAAGCGATTTCGCCTGGTTCATACTTTGATTGGAGAATTTAGGTTGAAGGAGGATATGCCTGACGTTGATGTATTCTCCTTTTCTTTCAATCATCTGAATAAGATGAAAACCATCTTCTGTCTCCACGATGTCGGAAACTTCGCCGGGTTTAAGTTTAAATGCAGCTGCCTCAAACTCTGTCCGCATTTCACCTCGTTTAAAAAGTCCCAGTTCACCACCTTTTTTTGAAGAACCCGGATCCTCAGAATAGAGAATTGCCAGTGTCGAAAAATCATCTCCATTCTTTATCCTTTCCTTGAAACTCTTCAATTTTGCCTTTACAGTTTCTTTTTCCTGCTCTCCCAAAACAGGGTGTTTTGCAATCATTCCTATTTCATATTCTGCGGATACTTCAGGAATACTGTCCTTGGGCAATTTCCTGTAGAAAGTTTTGACCTCAGAAGGTGTCACAGTTACATCTTTTGTGATTTTTTGCTGCGTCATTTCTATCATCATTTGTTCTTTAATGATTTCCCGCATCTCATTTTTGAATTCCACCATTGTTTTTTGATAGTATTCCTCTAACTTTTCCTGCGACCCTGCCTGTGACAGCAAGTAGCGTAACCGCCGATCCATCTCTGATTCAACCTGGATATCATTAACTTTTGCGCTGTCTATCTGCGATTGGTTCAACATCAGTTTCTGGAAAAGTAAATTTTCAAAGATCTGGCACTTTACCTTCTCAGCGCTACCTTTGATATTTCCCTGCATCCTGTATTGAAGATATTGTGCTTCAACTTCTGATTTCAGCACTATATTGGCACCCACAACAGCGACTACTCCATCAATCACAGAATCATTAACCGACTGCGCAGGGATGGCAGAGGCGACAACCATTAACAGGAAAATATAAATTGAACAATTCAACAATTTCTTCATGTATATTTTTTTAACGATAACCCTGTCAGAATATTTCAAAATCGTTATTTTTCAAGGCTTTCTCATAAATGTCGTTATGCATTTTCTGGATAAGGTCAATTTTCCTTTTATTTATGATTATGTTCTTTACCCTTTCTTTCTCAAAGCTTAAAGGAGAAATGGATTCCTTGATTTTAAAATCGCGGAATCTGACCAAATAGGTGTACAAAGAGTCCTGGTATTCAAGATCCCGGTGGTTCTTCAGAAACTCTTCCTGGTTATACGTTTTTATAGGAATCTGCTTCAGCAAATCATTAAATAAAAGCCAATTCTGATCATCCAGAAAATAATCTGCCGCGTACTTCTCGCATTCTTCTGCAAAATGGGTCCTGTCTGAGGAGTTATCGGCATTAAGAAGCTTTTTAAACTGTTTTATATGGGTAGATTTGATTGGGATTTTCACATATTGTATCTGAACGATATTGTCTTTTAAGAGGAAGTTCTGCTGGTTTGCGGAATAATAATTTTCAACCTCTTCATCCGAAACCAAAGTATCAAGTTTCTGTTTGACTAATTCATTCTCGTAAGTAAAGGTGATCAATGAATTCCTGTAATTCTTCAATTGTTGCGAAAATTCCATTTGTTCGCTGGAAAGGTTTTTCTCTGCCTGATGAATGATCAGACGCTGATGAATCCAGGTTTCAATATAATTTTTTGCGAGAGTTAAGCTGTCCTTTGCATTAGTACCAACAGGAATCACACCTTTCAGGTCAGATTCATACAGATAATCATCATAAACTTTTGCCAGAGGTCTTTCGGTTTTCATTTTGAAAAAGCCTGAACAGCCACAAAGAAGAACCAGTGTAAGAAGCAGAATCTTTTTCAAATCAGCCTATTTAATTTGAGAAAACACTTCTTTTTTTACATTTACCGGATACTTTTGGCGTAGATACTGGATCCAGATTTTTTCAAGGTAATTCTGGTAGTCGGCTGTGATGAGGCCCCGTGCTTCATTTAAGGTTTTATTCGCAGGCAATAGCAAGCTCCGGATATTTATCATAACTACCGAAGAGTCGGAAGTTATGTCGTTTGAAAGGCCAATATTCCAAGGAACCATGTCAATGAATTTGTTGTCTTTCCTTGAGTATTTGCCATTTTCAACGGTAAGGATCTTATGAGGGTCTGTATTGATTTCTTTCAATACAGCATCATCAGTCAGACCTGATTTTATGAAGTTTCTAACCTTCTGCGACAGCTTCAAATCCTTTAATGTAAAGATGGAAGCTTCCACGCGATTACCCCAGACATAATTTTTTTTGTTATTTTCATAATATTGTTTTAGTCCAACTGTATCCTTGACGGCTTTGGACCAAACTTTCTGATCTGTCAGGTCAAAAAGTAGAATTCCATCCCTATATTCTGTCATCAGGTTACGGAAGTCAGGGTATTTTTGCTCAAGGTGTGCATTTTCCCATTTCATGAGGCTTTCATTGACGTACTCTTTGTAGGATTTGTTCACGAATGCGGGGATCTTGTCTTTTTCACTTTTCTTTTGTTTTGAAACCAGGTATTGTGCAAAATCCTGTTGTTTGAAAAGCATATTTCCCAACTTGAATAGCGGTTTGGTCAGACCTTTGGCCTCGTTGATGTCCCATTTTCCAACAAAGATGCTGTCGGTGACCACTGTATAGAAATCGGTTTTGGATTCAGGGAATTCAGTGAAGTTGTATTCTTTTTTTATCATATTATAAACCATATCCACTGCGATTTGATGACGTACATCTTTAGAAATACGTTGTTTCAAATCAGCTTTTTCATCAGGAAATGTACCCGGAAGTTTTCTTTCTACCAACCGGATGATGTGCCAGCCGTATGGAGTTTGAACAGGAGCTGAATAATCTCCCGGTTTTTCCATTTTGTATATGGCATCGACAAATTCGGGGACCATACGGTTCACACCAAATTTGGGTAGAACTCCACCTTTTGAAGCACTTCCTTTATCATCTGAATATTGTTTCACCAATGTATCCCAGGCACTTCCTTGCTGAAGTTTCTGGTAAATTGAATCAATCCGTTGTTTAATAAGCGCTGAATCTTCTTTTGATGCATCCTTCTTCATCATTAAAAAGAGATGAGCCACCGTAACTTTTCCCAGTGCTGATCTCTTATCAGTCAATTTAATAATATGATATCCATAATCAGTTCTGATTACAGGAGCGACTTTCCCAACTTCTACATTGTAAGCTCCGTTCTCGAATGGATATACCATGTCGAATACGGTAAAGTATCCAAGATCTCCATGATTGCCATGAATGAATGCATGCTGCTGATTGGATTCACGGTCTCTTGCAGATGGATCATCAGATTCTTCAACCGCAAGTTTTTCAAATGATTCTCCTTTCATCAACCTGTCACGGATCATCTGTGTCCTGTTAAAAGCGGCGAGTGAATCCTCTGGCGCGGCATCAGGCCCAATACGAACAAAAATATGACTGGCGCGGACGTCATAATGTTCACGGTCGAATGCTTCCTGAACAAGCTTGTCGATGGTAGGCTCATCGATAAAATACGGTTTGGCCAGTTGATCACGGTAACCATTCAATTCAGTTTTAAAAGAAGTCAGTGTATCTAGTCCGAGATCTTCAGCTTCCCTCACTTTCAATTTAAAGTTGATATAGAGCTCAAGGTATTCCAAAAGATTCTGTTTGTTTATAATTTCTCCTTTCCTGATAACTTTATTTCCTAAAGTATCCGCTTTGGGATTGTTTTTCAGGTAAATTGACATAAACTCACCAACTGTGACATTCTTTCCACCGATTGTCATCAGGGTGGATTCATTGTTTATCTGGGCATGGAGGGATGGCATTGCCAACCCAAAACAGATCAAAGACATTAAAAAATTAACCTTCAAGCATTTCATCGTTCAACAGATTTGATAATTTGACAATGGTTGAGTTATATAAAAATATACTAATTTATCGGCTATAATTCGGTGCTTCATGGGTGATTGTCACATCGTGCGGATGGCTTTCGACTACTCCTGCTGAAGTGATTTTCAGGAACTTTGCTTTCTGAAGTTCTTCAATCGTTCCTGCGCCTGTATATCCCATTCCAGAACGTAATCCGCCAACCATCTGGTAGATAACTTCAGAAAGAGATCCTTTGTAAGGAACTCTTCCGACAATACCTTCAGGAACGAATTTTCGCACATCATCTTCCATATCCTGGGAATAGCGGTCTTTTGATCCTTGCTGCATGGCTTCGATGGATCCCATCCCCCGATAGGTTTTAAATTTCCTGCCTTCCATAATGATGGTTTCTCCCGGTGATTCATCCACTCCGGCAAACAAAGAGCCAGCCATGACCGAATGAGCTCCTGCAGCTATAGCTTTAACGATATCACCAGTATAACGGATTCCTCCATCAGCTATTGCAGGTATGTTGGCTCCTTTAAGCGCTTTTGTCACTTCATAGATAGCCGACAACTGAGGAATTCCGATTCCGGCAATTATTCTGGTAGTGCAGATAGAACCCGGGCCTATCCCGACTTTTACGGCATCCACTCCGATTTTGGCCAATGCTTTTGCGGCATCACCGGTACCGATATTCCCAACGATCAGGTTAAGGTCTGGAAAAGTTTTCCTGACCATTTTTGCAACATCCATCACATTTTTCGAATGACCATGGGCAGTATCTATGATGATTGCATCAACATCTTCATTAACAAGCGCGGTAACCCGTTCGAGTGTATCTGCACTGACGCCAACAGCAGCAGCAACACGAAGGCGTCCCCTCGAATCTTTACAAGCATTAGGACGTGCTTTGATCTTGATGATATCTTTGTATGTGATTAATCCAACCAGTTTGTGTTTGTTATCGACTACAGGCAGCTTCTCAATCTTGAATTGCTGAAGCATTCCCTCAGCATTTGAAAAGTCAGTAAATTCGGCAGTAGTGATTACTTCTTTAGTCATTACTTCGGTAATAGGTCGTGTAAGGTCGCGTTCGAAGCGAAGATCGCGGTTGGTCACTATACCCACCAGTACATTTTTTTCATTTATAACAGGAATACCACCAATGTTGTATTCTTTCATGAGGTTGAGCGCATCACCAACCAAACCGTTTTCATTAATTGTAACAGGATCAAGGATCATCCCGTTTTCTGCCCGTTTAACTTTCCGCACTTGCAGTGCCTGGGCGGCAATTGACATGTTTTTGTGCAAAACTCCGATACCCCCCTCCTGCGCAATCGCTATGGCCATCACAGATTCGGTAACAGTATCCATGGCTGCAGAAACAATCGGGATGTTGAGCTTGATATTTTGGGTAAGAAATGTTGTCACATCCACGTCACGGGGAAGAACTTCAGAATAAGCAGGGAGCAACAAAACATCATCGTATGTAAGCCCTTCCCCCTGGAACTTATCTCCATCCATGAACATAATGTGGAAAATTTGGATTGCAAATGTACAAAAAAATAAATTACGGATACAACACCCGATGGCACTCTGTACAGTTGTAATTTTTCCAATTGTCTTTTATATCAATTGGATGAATGAATCCCAAAACTTCGTTAATGGAAGAGTATTGAATTTTCCCGGTTGGACCTTCGGCAACGATGGTATGGCACAAATTACAATCCTTTGAAATAATCCTCCCTTTTTCAGATTTATGACGGTTGGAATGGCAACGGAAGCAGCCATCTGATTCCTGGTGGCCAATGTGGTTAAGGTAACTGCTGGAAATTGCACGCATATAAGGAAAGACATTCAGATTAAAAGATTCCTGGATGCCTGCTATGGCTGTATTTATGGATTCCCTGCGGGATTTGAAAATTTGTGGATATGAAATCCTGTAAAAATTCGTAATGCTGTCGCGGATATAAGTCAACGCTGAATCTTTCTGCGTAAAAGGTCCCTTCAGCACATTCATGGCAATCTTTTTGATAAAAGGCAGATCATTGGGAATTTTTCCACTTACCATGGCATTATCAACAAAGACGGGAGCAGATTTATATGAATGTGAAGGCCGGTTGTGACAATCCATACAGTCCATTTTCCGGTGTTCAAGAGTATCCATCGCTTTTTTACTCAATACATTCGCAGTATCGCAAAAAATCTGTACTTCCCCGGTTTTCAGGTTGGTATATTTTAACCATGGAATACTTTCTCTGTCTTTCGTTCCTGCTATATATTCAATTTTCACATTCGGGTTGATGTGCCAGTGGATGCCTTCCATTAAACCGAGGGAACTAAGGTTTGGCCCGATCTTCATCAACATCGAAATGTTCCATTCGGTATTTATTGAGTCGGTCAGATATCCTTTTTGAGTAATTAATTTCCTTGCATAAAATTTCTGCGGCCAATGACATCTTTCGCATGTTTCCGCTGCCGGACGCAAGTTCTTGAGTGGCGTTCCGATTGGTTGAGGATACTTATGAAAAATTACAGAATAGACCTGGTAGAGACCTGATAATTTCGATTTTACATACCAATCGGCACCTTCCCCCACATGACACTCAACACAGGCAACTCTGGCATGCGGAGAATGCAGGTAAGTGGTATATTCAGGTTCCATAACCTTATGACAAAGTTTCCCGCAAAATTCTACAGATTCGGTATAATTGAATGCTTCATAACTTCCCATCGCGGAGACTATGAGAAATAAAAAGGTAAAAATCGAAATGACAATCAGTTTTTGGCGTGAACGGGGATTATTCAAATCAAGTACCGGCCAGCGCTGCTCCATTGATCTACTTTTCTTTCTTCTTATCAGAATTCCTATTGGGATCATGAGAAGCCCAATTACCATAATGACCGGTAAAATGATGTAGGCGAAAATTCCATTGTAAGGATTTGGATGAGCTGTAAGTAAGGATTGGACAAAAAGTGCCAGTATCAGGATGGCACTGTTTACGGCAAAAATGAACCCAAGGATACTTACCCAGTTATAGATTGATTTTGATATCTTCATAGAATGCGGTTTTTAGCAGATCTGTTTGAAAAGTTAAATTTCATGCTTAAAATTACAAATAATACCAAAACAAACTAAAAAAGGACAAAAAAACCTCAATTCAAAGGATCGTTGTATGGAAATTGATCATTCACTTCAATTTTCGTAAATTCGCAAAGAATTTCCTAATGCAGGAATCTTCAATTGATTGTTACACTGCACAGATTATCTATGCTACAGCAAATTCTCATAATTATAACCCTCCTCCTGATAAATGGCTTTTTTGCCATGTCAGAAATTGCGATTGTTTCATCCAGAAGGTCACGGCTGGAAGAACTGCTCAGGAAAGGACACAAGAATGCAAAGCTGGTACTTAAGCTTTCAGAAACGCCCAATCGTTTTCTTTCTACTGTCCAGGTTGGTGTTACACTGATCGCCATTATGATCGGGGTTTTCAGTGGTGGTGATTTCTCACACAGGTTTGCGAAGTTCTTTCTTGACCAGGGTCTTGTTGAACCTTATCCCCAAAGACTCTCAATTACCCTGATCGTTCTTGTGATAACGTTCTTTTCAATTATCATTGGCGAACTTGTTCCCAAAAGAATCGGGATGAGTAACCCTGAAAACATTGCTATGCTGGTTGCAAAACCAATGTTGCTTATCTCAAGGATAATTACGCCTTTTGTCTGGCTTCTTAGCATTTCCACGGATTTTCTTGTAAAATTGTTTAACATCAAACCCAAAACAGCCTCCCAGGTTACTGAAAATGAAATTAAAGCCTTATTGGAAGAGGGAACTGAATTCGGAACTATCCAGGAGATCGAGCAGGATATCGTGGAACGAGTGTTCCACCTGGGGGATCAAAGGATCGGCGCCCTGATGACAAACCGGAACGATATTATCTGGCTTGATATTGAGGACCCGGTGGAGGAAAATCTTAGAAAAATAACTTCCAGCACACATTCGATATACCCGATCAGTGAAAAAGAGCTGGATGATCTTCTTGGGATAATTTATTCCAAGGACCTGTTGCTGGCCGTCATCAACAATCCCAATCTGGAATTAAAAGAGCATATCAAACCTGTGAATATATTTCCCAGCGACCAAAATGTTTACCAGGTCCTGGAAAAATTCAAGGAAACATTTATTCATTATGGTGTTGTTGTAGATGAATATGGATCTGTAGAAGGAGTGATCACCCTGAACGACATCATGGATGGTTTGGTTGGAGACATTACCGATATGGATGAACCGGAAGTCATCCAACGTTCGGAAGACAGCTGGCTGATTGATGGAAAACTTGCCTTCTTTGAGTTCCTTCATGAATTTGAAATCCACAATGACGATTTCACGGATGCCCAGTTTCACACAATCGGGGGGTTTGTGATCCACCAGCTACAGGCTATTCCTAAAACCGGTACTACATTTGATTGGAATGGATATCGTTTTGAAATTGTTGATATGGATGGAAACAGGATCGATAAGATCATGTTGACCAAACTGTCTTCAGGCTAATATTTAATTGTCAACATTTTTTTTGAACAAAGAATATTGATCAACGATTTTTGATTTAGGAAGTAATAGTCAGGAGGAAAGGTCAAAACACATCTGAATTCAAAAATCGTTAATCAATATTCGATATTCAATTTCGTATGAATTCATCCGGCCGGTCTCAACTGAAAAGTATCTTCAATCCGGTCAGGGAACTGGCCGAAAATGGAAGATTATCAGGAATCCTTCTGATAATGGCAACCCTATTTTCAATCATTTTCAGCAATACGGGAAACGCCTCTTCATACCTACAGATATGGCACTCAGAAATTGGCCCAACTTTTCTATCCAAGTCTATTTTACACTGGATTAACGATGGATTAATGCCGTTTTTTTTTCTATTGGTAGGAATTGAGATTAAGAGGGAAATGGTATCCGGCGAACTTTCGCAGTTTCGCCAGGCAATACTTCCGGGATTTGCAGCCATAGGAGGAATGTTAGTTCCTGCATTCATTTATATTTTCTTCAATAATGGAAATCCGGAAACAAGCCACGGATGGGCTATACCAACTGCCACCGACATTGCCTTCTCGCTCGGACTGCTTTCTTTATTGGGGAAAAGAGTCCCATTTGCATTGAAAATATTCCTGACAGCGCTTGCCATCATTGATGACCTTGGAGCAATTATCATCATTGCAGTATTCTATACAAGCAGCCTGAATCTGTTGATGCTGGTAATGTTCCTCCTGATCTTTGTTTTATTGCTGATTTTAAACCGTTTCAAAGTCCGGTTCATGTTCCCTTACCTTCTTTTGGGAACGATGCTCTGGTATTTTGTCATGAAATCAGGAATTCATCCTACAATTGCCGGTGTTCTTATGGCTTTCTCCATACCTGTAACCATTGCTGAGAAACTGGAAGAAAAGCTGACAAAAGCTGTGTATTATTTCATTCTTCCTCTTTTTGCTCTGGCCAATACGGCTATCCCGCTGTCGTTCGACATGGCAGCGAATCTGCTTTCACCCATGTCAATGGGAATTATTTTGGGATTGTTGATCGGTAAGCCTGTAGGGATTGTTCTTTTCACTTACATCCTTGTGAAGACAAGAATCAGCGAAATGCTGGCGGGGATCAAATGGAAACAGATGATTGGAATCGGGATGGTAGCAGGGATCGGGTTTACCATGTCGATCTTTATTGCATCCCTTTCATTTTCCTCCGGTTTCCTTTCGGACATATCAAAACTTGCCATCATTGGAGGGTCGGTACTTTCGGCCATTGTCGGGTTGTTAACTCTGTGGAGATCATTCAGATCTGAGATCCGAGATCCGAGATCCGAGATATGAGATCCGAAATCTGAGATCCGAGATATGAGATCCGAAATCTGAGATCCGAGATCCGAGATCCGAGATATGAGATATGAGACAAATAATAATCAGGATTCTTCATTTTATCCCAATTTTTTCTTTCATTTTTCTCTTTATTGAGTTGAATATTCTGACAAGCTGATCAACCTCATCGTGTATATTCTTGATTTCATCTGTTGACAACATGTTGATCCTCAAAAGATATTCAAGCCAGAAAAGTGTTTCATCGCACTCTTCAGTTACAATACATATTTTTGAAAAGAATTCTGCATTTGATCTTGCTCTTGTCGCTGCACTGAAGTTGGCAGCAACCGATGAAGAGCTTCTAATTATTTGACTGACTGTTGGGTTGGTCAGGAAAGTCAACTTTTTTGATTGAAAAAGACCATTGATATTTATAGCCATCTTCATTGTTCTTTCCCGAAGCATCTGATTGTATCTATCCTTTTCCGAATTTGTCATGTTTGATTTTCCCCTTAATCATGGAAAATCAAAAAAGTCATACATTTAATGAATCGAAAATTCAGAAATAAGAATTCCAAAAGAATAAAGCTAAAAACTGAGTATTTTTCAATTCTCAGATCTCGGATCTCGGATCTCAGATCTCAGATCTGTCTCACCAACATAACCGTTCCCTTATTGCTGACCTTGGCCTTTTTGTTGTCTTCGTAATAGATTGCCCAGCAATAGATTCCTTCCGGGCACTGTTGTCCATTCATTTTTCCATCCCATGATTCAAGGATGTTGGTGGAAGTGAAAACAACCTGTCCCCAACGATTGAATATCTGAAGATTATATTTTGTGATATTCTCTACAGGAAGTCCGACAATCCTGAATTCATCATTAACACCATCACCATTTGGAGTAAAACCGTTCGGGATCCTTGGCAAAACAACTACTGTTACAGTAGTGTCGAATTGTTCTCCGAGGCAAAGTGTCATAGTGGCCCTGTAAGTAGTGGTTTGAGAAGGAACAACGGTGATACTTTGTTCATTACTGATGAAGCTGGAGCCTTCGTACCAGCTATAACTGATCTTGTTTCCGGGAACCAGTGGTTCAAGATGAAAAGGTACGGAAGAGATTGCAAAACTATCTACAGGAATAGGATTATACTGCCATCCCTCCTTCTCAGCAGACCACGAAGTTGCATTTCTTCCCGGAACTGCAAACCCGATCATGCCGGTCTCATTCTGTACTCCAAGGGTTCCTTTATAATTGTCGGGACATTGGGGCTTCCTGAAAATCTGATTCTCGATTGTGTTAATTCCTTCATGAAGAATGATCTGGAATGTAGCAACCAGGTCAGTTGGACACCTAAACATTGGCGTTTGGCACCACATAACGACCAATTTCCGGTTTGGCGATTCTCCTATCGTCAGGTAGTAAATATAATTTCCTAAAGCATCGGGGAGCAAGTCGACAAATGGTCCGAGAATGCAGATTTTAGGATTGTACAGGACGCTGCTCGGGACTGCAAAAACAGTTCGGATCCCCGCAGAGCTTACATTGGGAATGAAGCTGATCCATCCATTGGCACCAATCCAGAATTGGTGGTAAATATTTCCAAAGAACATGAAATCAAATCCAATCGGGAAAGGACCTTCCACTCCGTCATCATCAGTAGTAACAGGAATCCCAATCTCACCATACGTGGCGGTAAGTGTCACAGGAACACCCTGATTGATTGTATCATTTGGTCCTGCAGAAAATTGTGCATGGCATATCAGAGAGTACAAGCAGAAGCAGGGGATGATAAGGATCAGTTTGATCAGTCTGCTTTTCACTTGATTTCAGGTTTTGAAACTGATAATACTTTTCTCATTTTCCCTACAAAATTGATCAATAAATTTGAAATAAGTCTTACTTTTGTTTATTAAATCTCCTGATTCGGTTCCAGCGGATCCGAATTTCTAAAAAATCTATCTATGAAAAAAGACATTCAGGTATTCAATGTCATTAAAAAAGAATTGCATCGCCAAACCAATGGTATTGAGCTGATCGCATCCGAGAATTTTGTCAGTGACCAGGTATTGAAAGCTATGGGGTCCTGTCTTACAAACAAATATGCCGAAGGATACCCGGGAAAAAGGTATTACGGAGGATGTCAGTTTGTAGATGAATCCGAACAGCTTGCCATCGACCGTGCAAAGGAATTGTTTAACGCCGAATGGGCCAATGTACAACCACATTCAGGTGCACAGGCCAACATGGCTGTATTGATGACAGTCCTGAAACCCGGAGATTCATTCATGGGGCTGGATCTTGCGCATGGAGGCCATCTTTCGCATGGATCGCCGGTAAATTCATCAGGAATATTGTATCGTCCATTCGCTTACCAGGTTGAAGAATCAACAGGTATGATCAACTATGATAAGATGGAAGCCCAGGCCGTTCTAAACAGACCCAAGCTTATCATTGCGGGTGCTTCTGCTTATTCCCGCGACTGGGATTATAAACGAATGCGGCAGATCGCCGATAAGGTCGGAGCCATTCTGATGGCTGATATTGCTCATCCGGCAGGATTGATTGCACGTGGATTGCTCAATGATCCTGTTCCATGGTGTCACATCATTACTACAACTACACATAAGACGTTGCGTGGGCCAAGAGGCGGAATGATCCTGATGGGAAAAGATTTTGAAAATCCATGGGGAGTAAAAACGCCAAAAGGGGAAACGAAAATGGTTTCAGCCATGCTGGATTCTGCGGTATTCCCAGGAATTCAAGGCGGTCCCTTAGAACATGTTATAGCTGCTAAAGCTGTTTCTTTCTACGAAGCACTTTCTGATGAATACATGGACTATATACTCCAGGTTAAGAAAAATGCCACAGTAATGGCAAAGGCCTTTGTTGACAAAGGATACCATGTAATCTCCGATGGCACTGATAACCATCTCATGCTGATCGACCTCAGGAAGAAATTTCCAGACATCACAGGAAAACAGGTAGAGAATACACTCGTGAAAGCTGATATCACGGTGAACAAAAACATGGTTCCTTTTGATAGCCGTTCTCCATTCCAGACATCCGGGCTAAGGGTTGGAACACCTGCAATTACGACACGCGGATTAAAAGAAAAACACATGCCGGCGATTGTTGACCTGATCGATGAGGTAATAAGTGATATTGAAAATGAAGCCAGGATTGCCAAAGTTGCAAAGAAAGTAAATGAAATGATGGAAGAGTTTCCTTTGTTTGCATACTAATTGTGCTTATTATGAAAATATGAAAACCCTTTATTTGGCGCGTCACACAAAATCCTCCTGGGAAATGGAAGGTATCGACGACTTTCACCGGCCATTACTGGATAAGGGGATTGAAAAAACAAAAAAAGTAATTAAATATTTAAATCATTTACAAATCAACGTTGATAAAATCATTTCAAGTCCTGCCGTAAGAGCGCTGGAAACAGCCAAACTCATTGCTGCAGGCATTGATTTTCCGAAAGAAAAGATCCTGATTGAACCAAGGATATATGAAGGATCTGTCGACAGAATAGTAGATCTAATCTACGCTACAGAAGATACGTTTGATTCTTTGATGATATTTGGGCACAATCCCGCCATCACTTACCTGGCTAACCTTTTTTTAAATCCCGGAGTCGAATTCATACCAACAATGGGAATAGCCTGCGTTTCCTTTGATACAGACAAATGGTCGGAAATCCCTCTGGCAGAGACTAAAAACGAATTCATACTGTTTCCGAAATCGCTACCAGATTAAATGGGAAAGAACAAAAAAATACAAATCCTTAACCGGGAAATCAGTTGGCTAAGTTTTAATGGCCGGGTGCTCCAGGAGGCAGCTGATTTTGATAATCCAGTTATTGAGCGACTGAAATTCCTTGGCATTTTTTCGAACAACAGGGATGAGTTTTTCCGTGTCCGGGTGGCAACATTGAGCAGGATGACAACGATGGGAAGTGTCAGGACTGATTACAAAATCAATCCGAAAAAAGTACTGAAAGAAATTAATGAGATTGTAGTATCCCAGGAACGGGAATTTATGGCCATTTATCAGCAAATCGTGACTGAGCTGGCAGAGCAAAATATTTTTATCGTAAATGAAACTGAGCTTAACGAGGAACAAGGCATCTTCGTTAAAAAATACTTCCATGAGAAAGTTCGTGTTTGTCTTTTCCCTATTATGATCGGGAGCCTCCAGGCTATTTCATCCTTACGGGACAAGTCGATCTATTTAGCCGTAGCGCTTGGCAAAAATGAAAAGCCTTCCAAAAAAGACATTGCATTGATCGAACTCCCGACAAAAATGGTGTCAAGATTTCTTGTTCTTCCCTCTGCCGGAGAAAAGAAATTCATCATCCTTCTGGACGATATCATCAGGTATTGCCTTTCGGAGATTTTCTCCATTTTTGGATGGAATAATTTCAGCGCATATACCATCAAAATCACACGAGATGCGGAGATCGACCTCGATACGGATGTGTCCAAGAGTTTTGTCGAGATCATGACGCAGAGCCTGAAACAACGTAAACGTGGAAACCCCGTCAGGTTTGTTTATGATAAAGCTATTCCGGATTCCTCCTTAAAGATTATCACAAAAAGGCTTGGAATAAGCAAAGAGGATCCGATCCGTGGGGGTGGCCGGTACCATAATTTTAAGGACTTCATGAATTTCCCGAACCTTGGTTCAAAAATCCTTGAGTATACTCCACGCGTTCCTTTGTTGCATAAAGATCTTCCCACAAATAAAAGCATCCTGGCTTCTATCCGCCAGAAAGATGTGATGCTGCATTATCCCTACCAGTCATTTCAATACATTATCGACCTTCTGCGCGAAGCATCTATCGATCCAATGGTGCGGTCAATCAAGATGACGATCTACCGGGCAGCAAAAAATTCAAGTGTGATCAATGCACTGATCAATGCAGCAAGGAACGGTAAATATGTTACAGTTTTTATGGAATTACAGGCCCGCTTTGACGAAGAAGCCAACATCCTCTGGACTGAACGTCTGCAGGAAGAAGGCGTAAAAGTCATCCAGGGAATTCCCGGATTTAAAGTTCACAGCAAACTGATTTTAATCCGGAGAAAAGAAAACAATAAAAACATCTTTTATGCAAATATCGGAACGGGGAATTATAATGAAGATACTGCCCTGGTCTATGCCGATGATAGTCTTTTGACCGCCAATCCTGACATTACTGCCGATGTCGAGAATGCCTTCCACCAAATGGAAGCCAACTATCAACCGCTAAAGTACAAGACACTTGTTGTTGCCCCTTTTCATATGCGAAACTATTTTCTTAGCCTGATTTCCAGCGAGATTCAGAATGCAAAAAAATGGAAAGAAGCTTGGATAATAATCAAACTGAACAACTTAGTTGACGAAAAAATTGTTAACAAGCTTTATCTTGCCAGTAATGCCGGAGTAAAGATTAAACTGATTATCCGGGGGATATGTGTTCTTATTCCAGGAATCCCCGGAATGAGCGAAAACATAGAAGTCATAAGCATTGTAGACAGGTATCTTGAACATTCCAGAGTCCTCGTTTTCTGCCATGGAGGAAATCATAAATATTTCATTACTTCCGCTGATTGGATGATCCGGAATTTTGATAACCGTATCGAGATAGCTTGTCCGATCTATGACAAATCCATTCAATATGAATTGATGAAAATGCTGGAAATACAACTGTCAGATAATACGAAAGCAAGGATCATCGCCGCTGATAAAGCAAATAACTACAAACGGACCGACGACGATCCGATTCGTTCTCAAAATGAGATTTATGATTACCTGAAAGAAATGGCCAGCAATAATTGCTTATTTTAACGAAGACAGGCTGTGGGAAAAAACATATAGATGGTTAAAAAAATATTTTCTTTCTTCATTAATAAATACTTCCTTATAACGGTTGCCTTTGTTGTCTGGTTAATCTTCTTTGACAGCAACAACATCGTAAACCGACTACGTTACAACGATAAATTAAAGGAGTTGAAACAGGAAAAGCATTTCTATCTTGATGAAATAAGAAATGATTCTATTCTTGCCCAGAAACTTTTAACTGACAGCCTTGAGCTGGAAAAATTTGCGCGCGAAAAGTACATGATGAAGAAGGACAAGGAAGATGTGTATATCGTTATTGATTCTACTGTGGATCGACGTCAATGATTAATTTAACCGAATTGTGATCCTTGTTTCTGAAGAAATCTTCTATTACTTTGACAACCCGTATTTTCATCTCCGTTTGCGATGAATTCCGCTCAATTTTGATCATGATTTGTTTCATGTAATAATTCTTGATCCTTGAAACAAGAGGATATTCCGGGCCCAGGACGCGCTTTCCCAAAATCATTCTAAAACCTGCTGCCAGTTTTTCGGCAGCGCTGTTCAGGACTTGTGGATCCTTATGTTTGACCTTGATCTGCACCAAGCGGTAGTAAGGCGGGTAATTAAATTTTCTCCGGTCGACAAGTTCGTGTTGATACATGGAAGTATAGTCATGATTGACAACATCAAGGATGATCGGGTGTTTGGGGTTTCTGGTCTGGATGATCACTTTCCCCCGGTTATGTTTTCTTCCGGCTCGACCGCTAACCTGCGACATCAGTTGAAAACTGCGTTCAGCGGCCCTGAAATCAGGAAATGAAAGCATATTGTCGGCATTCAGAATGCTGACAGTACTTACATTTTCAAAGTCCAGCCCTTTGGTAACCATCTGCGTACCGACAAGGATATCGATTTTCTTTTGTTCAAAGTCGTGGAGGAGTTTCAGATGAGCTTGTTTGCTGTGCATGGTATCCAGGTCCATCCGCATAATCTTTGCCTCTGGCAGCAATGTTTTCAGTTCTTCTTCTACTTTTTCAGTTCCGAAGCCTTTCATCCGGATGTCGGTATTTTTACAGACCGGGCATTTATCGGGGATTCTGGAATTATATCCACAATAATGGCACCGGAGCTGATCGCTGGCTTTGTGGTAAACCAGGGTCACATCACAGTTTTTGCAAGAGGGCATCCAGGAGCAGGATTCACATTCGAGACGCAATGAAAAACCTCTGCGGTTTTGGAACAGGATCGCCTGCTGATGCGATTCCATTGCATCTTCAAGTTGTTTCATCAATACGGAAGAAAAATGAGATTTCATCTTCTTCCACCGCATCTCATCCCGGATATCGACTACTTTAATTTCCGGCATCTCCATGTTTCCGTATCGTTCCTTCATTTCAACCAAGGCATATTTTCCTTCCTGGCAATTGAAGTAACTTTCGATGGAAGGCGTGGCTGATCCGAGAATCGCTTTTGCCTTGTGCAGGTGCGCCAGGTATAACGCGGCATCTCTTGCATTATAACGGGGAGAAGGATCATATTGCTTGAATGACGGATCATGTTCTTCGTCAATAATTATCAGACCTAATTTTGAAAATGGAAGGAAGAGGGCTGAACGCGCACCCAGGATAATATCATAATTGCTTTTTTCATGGGTGGACTTTTTTCCTGCAGATAATACCTTATTCCAGATTTCAAACCTTTCATTTTCATTGAACCTGGAGTGATAAACACCGATTCTTTCCCCGAAATATTTTTTCAGGCGAATGATGATGTGCGAAGTCAGGGCAATTTCAGGAAGCAGGTAAAGAACCTGTTCGCCACGGTCCAATGCTTCCTGAATACATTTGATATAGATTTCTGTTTTCCCGCTGGAAGTTACACCGTGCAGTAAAACCACTTCCTTAGATAAAAATGATTGCCGTATTTTCTCCAAAGCGCTCTTCTGCAGCTCATTTAAAATAATTGAATCCACACTACAATCTGCTACTCCGAAATTGATCCGGCTGATCACTTTTTCATGGATTTCAAGCACCTTCTTTTTGACAAGGCCATCGAGCACAGTTCCGGTGGTGTGGGCGCTCTGAAGAAGATCTGCCCGGGTAACTTCTTCTATCTTTCCGGATCCATATTTTGACAACACCAGAAACGACATCAGTAAATCGAGTTGTTTCCTGGCTTTTTTTTCAAGTTCCAGGAATAGCGGTTCAAATTTCTTTTCATCCTCCAGATATGCAACATTCAGAAAAACATAATTTTCCATTTTCGGCTTGTACCGGTCAGAAAGTTGCTCCTCCATCAATACAATTCCTTTCTCCAATAGGGTGTTGATGACAGGGATAACTTTCTGTTGATTCAGGATTTTATTGACTTCTGAAATTTCGATGGATTTCCTGTTGTGGAGTGCTTCAACCAATAATTGTTCCTTTTCATTCAATACGGAGAAATCTACTTCCACCGAAGGATGAAGCATAATCCTTGATTCGCTGGCCAATTTAAAAGCTGAAGGAAGCGCTGCATTCATCACTTCGCCCTCATGGCACAGGTAATAGGATGCAATCCATTGCCAGAACTTTAACTGAACAGGAACGACAATTGGATTTGGGTCAAGCGCAGAAAGAATATCCTTTGGCTCATAACCTTTCGGAGCACAATCGTTCAAATCCACCACCAGGGCGGTATACAACTTTCTTTTCCCGAACTGGACAACAACTCTTCCTCCAGGAATAACATTCTGGACTAAATCTTCCGGAATACGGTAAGTAAAAGTTCCGCTAACCGGCAACGGGAGCAAGAGTTCGGCAAAATTACGGGCAGTTTCCAAGGAGATTGTAAGAAAACGATTATAATGCTAAGATCCGCGACATCTCAAGTAATTGCCGGTTGATGTCTTTATGATGTTTAATGGCTTTTTCGAACGGAGTGAAGACCATTTCCTTGTCCATAATTCCGGCCATAACACTTCGCTGGCCATTGAGTAATCCTTTCACTGCGGCATAACCTAAAGTACTTGCCAATACCCTGTCGTACGCACTTGGTGAACCGCCACGCTGGATATGTCCGAGTATCGTAACACGCGTATCCAGTTCAGGAACTCTTTCTTTCATTTTTGCGGCGATTTCATAGGCTCCTCCGGCATCATCCCCTTCAGCCACGATAACAATACCTGAAGTTTTACTTTTCCTCCAGTCATGCTTGAGCAACCGGGCAAGGTTGTCGATATATGTTGTGGTTTCGGGTACCAGGATGAATTCAGCGCCGCAGGCAATACCACTTCGTAAGGCAATGAATCCGGCATCACGCCCCATCACTTCGATAAAAAAAAGGCGGTCGTGTGAGGTAGCTGTGTCACGGATTTTATCAGCCGCTTCTACAACGGTGTTGACAGCAGTGTCGTACCCGATTGTTGCATCCGTTCCAAACAGATCATTATCAATTGTTCCAGGCAATCCGATGATCGGGAAATCAAATTCCTTATCAAATTCACATGCACCGGTAAATGTGCCATTTCCGCCAATTGCAACGATGGCATCGATCTTATGATTTTGAAGATTCTGGTAAGCCAGCAGCCTTCCTTCTTTTTCCATAAACCTTTTGCTGCGTGCGGTCTTCAGGATTGTTCCTCCGCGCTGAATGATGTTGGAAACAGAGTTGCTGTACATCTGCTCGATCTGTCCATCGATCATCCCCTCATACCCCCTGTAGATACCGAACACTTCAAGGTTTTCGAAAATCGCAGTACGCACGACTGCACGGATGGCGGCATTCATCCCCGGTGAATCACCGCCTGATGTAAAGACACCGATTCTGCTAATTCTAGACATAACTTTTCTTTATTTTAAATTTTTTTACCACTGAGGCACTAAGATCACTCAGAATCTCTAAGAAGACTAGTGATCAACTCATCAACTCATCAACTCATCACCCCATCAGCTCATCACCTCATCAACTCGTCAATACATCTCAAACTTCACAAACCTGCATTCCAGTGGTCCGTTGTAAAGAATGATCTTTTTCGACGGATGAAGACCGATAAACTTTAAGGCTTTCAGGTCCGATGAGATGAACCATGCCTGGTAACCTTTATATTTTTTCTTCAGCACATCTCCGATGGTCTTGTAAAAGCCAATGATGTCGTCCAGCTGCAAACGCTCATCATACGGTGGGTTACAAACAATAGTTCCTGGCGCTACCGGAGCGTCCGCATCTTCGAAGGATGTTTTCTTTATCGTAATATCATCCAGCAGATTTGCAAAACTCAGGTTCTCCTTTGCATTTTCGATTACCCGGGAGGAGATATCAGAACCGATGATTGGAACCGAATTGCGGATGATCCCGGAATCGGCCTGATCCTTTACGGAAGACCACAGATCTGCATCATAATCCACCCATTTCATAAATCCAAAATCATCCCTGAAGTATCCTGCAGGAATAGCTTTTGCAGCCATGGCAGCCTCTATTAAAATCGTTCCCGAGCCACACATCGGATCGTAAAACAATGATTTTTTATCCCAACCTGAAAGAATAACCAACCCGGCGGCTAGCACTTCGCTAAGAGGGGCAATCCCTTGATTTTTCCGGTATCCTCTTTTATGCAAAGAAGGACCAGAGCTGTCAAGCGAAACCGTACAAGATTCTTTGTATATATGAACATTGATTCGGAGATCAGGATTGTCGAGGCTCACGGATGGCCGGGAGCCGGTCTTTTCCCTGAAACGATCCACGATTGCATCTTTGGTCTTCAGCGAAATGTACTGCGTATTAGTAAAAACAGAAGTGCTGTTCACTGCATCCACTGCCAATGTTTTGCCTGCATCCAGATAATTTTCCCAGGGAAAATCGAGCATATTCTGGTAAAGATCTTCCTGCTTAACAAGTGAGAATGTCAATACCGGTCTTAAAATCCTTAACGCTGTCCTGCAGGAATAGTTTGCCCGGTACAGCAGCTTCTTATCACCCAGGAAGGTGACGGCCCGCTTTAGAACCTGAGTATTCTGAGCACCAAGTTCATCGAGTTCGGATTTCAGGGTTTCTTCAAGCCCGGCAACGGTTTTAGCGGTATATGTGTTCAATTCTTTCGGATTCACAAGCCTGAATTTACGATTCGAAAATTACAAATTTTTTTTGAAGAGAATTGAATAATAAAAATCATTCCTATCTTTGAATTGTACTAAAATACCTGATTCTGCTTTCCAAAATCTTCAACTTCATCCGTATGCATTTTAAATTCTTTGGTTTTATTCTGATTCTGTTGATGGCTGCAGGGCCTAGTGGCTTCAGCCAGGAATATTACAATATCTCCGGGAAGGTTATGGACTCAAAAACGCAGGAACCCTTAGCGTTTGTAAATATAGTTATCAACAACAGTATGAATGGAGGAACTACTGACATTGATGGGAAATTTAAGCTCCAGTCTCCCGATAAAATCCTCTTCCTCCATCTTTCCTATGTTGGATTTAAACCACTGACTTATACTGTCGGACTCAAAACTGAAAATCTTCAGATCCAGATGATCAGGACGGAAATCGAGCTCAAGGAAGTAGAGATCCTCCCCGGTATTAATCCGGCACACCGGATCATCAGAAATGCAATTGAAAACCGCGAAAACAACGACCCGGAAAAGTTGAGGTCCTTTTCGTATACTTCTTATGAAAAAGTAGTTTTCACGGTAGATTCTGCTTCAGCAGATGGCGGTGTTCAAAAAGATTCTACCAAAAAAGAGAAAAGAGTTGTTATTTATTCGAGCGAAAAAGGAGTTCCTGATTCTGTCAGAAAATCCATGGTGGATTCAAGTGAGATGTTTCTCGCCAAATTTTTAAGTCAGCAGTACCTGTTCCTGATGGAGAATGTGACCAAAAGGAAATTTCTGGCTCCTGAGAGGAACTATAATCAGGTGATTGCAACCCGGATGTCGGGATTTAAAGATCCGATTTTTGTTTTTCTGACAACCCAGATTCAATCATTTTCTTTTTACAAACCTTTTATTTCAATCTTTCAGAGTACATATATCAACCCAATCAGCAGCGGAAGTCTCAATAAGTACTTTTTTAAACTTGAGGATACGATTTATTCCGGGAAAGACACGGTTTTTATCATCTCTTTCCGGCCACACAGAGGAACAAACTTCGATGGATTAAAGGGTGTGATTTCCATCAGCACGCATGGATGGGCGATCCAGAATGTGATTGCTGAGCCTTACAACAAAAGCCAGGCCATTCAAATCAAGATCCAGCAGATGTACAAATTGTTTGAAGGAGAACACTGGTTTCCTATCCAGCTGAATTCTGATGTAACATTACAGATGCTGTCAATTGGTCAGCATCAAGTGATCGCCAAAGGAAGGAGTTATATCCGGGATATTGTTCTCAATCCGGAGCTGGTCCGAAAAGAATTCAACCACCTTGATGTGGAAGTCGATAAGGCCGCAACTGAGCGTGATGAAGGATTCTGGAACGAATACCGGACTGACAGCCTGACGGTAAAAGACAGAAAAACTTATCAGGTCATTGACAGTCTTGGAAAAGAGGCCAACCTCGACAAAAAGGCCAAATCTTTGCAGACATTGCTCTCTGGTCGGATTCCATGGAAGATCATTGATTTTGATATCAACCGGATACTGGGTTACAACACCTACGAGGGTTTGATCCTGGGATTGGGCATTCATACAAATGACCGGCTTTCCGAATGGTTTAAAATCGGTGGATTTTACCAGTATTCCTTTGCGATCTCGACATCCAAATATGGTGGTGATGTAAGATTTTTACTCAACCGCCGTAACGATGTCACAATCAGGGGTGGGTATTCTTACGACCTGATCGAATCCGGCGGAGTCAGATTTTTTGATGACTACGAATCCATCCTGGGGGGAAATTTCAGGCCTCTTTTTCTCAAAAAGCTTGACCGCACTGAGAATGAGAACATCTCACTTACTTTCCGTGCACGAAAATACTGGTTGTTTAATGTCGGGATCTCAAGATCATTTAAACGTACAACCACCGACGATCTTGTCCTGAACGTGGGGAATGTCACAGTTCTTGAAAATGAATTTCACTTTACAGAGCTGACGGCAGCGCTAAAGTGGGCCTATGGCGAAAAATTCATTCAGACAATCCATAATAAAATCTCGCTGGGAACAAAGTATCCTGTGGTCTGGCTGCAATATACCAGGGGAATTAAAGATTTCCTGGACGGACAATTCGATTACAACCGTGTGGACATGAAGATCCGAAAGACTTTTAAAATAAAATTTCTTGGCAAACTTACTGTCCAGGTAGCCGGAGGTTATATTGATCAGGCGATTCCTGCCTGCAACCTTTATTACGCGCCGGCAAGTTTCAGGACTTTTACGCTTTATTCTCCTTATAGTTTTACAACGATGAGGATGAATGAGTTTCTCTCAAACAAGTATGCTTCACTCTTTATTTATCACGATTTCGGATACTTGCTATACAAAGGGAGAAAATGGTTCCATCCGGAATTTGCCCTGGCGCAGAGCGTAGGGTTCAGCTGGCTCGATCATCCTGAGAATTATATCAATGCACAGGGATCTCAACGATCCATGGATCTGGGATACTATGAATCCGGAATTCTGATCAATAACCTGATCAACCTGAGAGTTTACAAGGTCGGTGCAGGCGCCTTCTATCGTTGGGGACCTTATTCATTCGAATGGGCTGGCAACAACTTCTCTTATATGTTAAGTATCGTCTTCCCGTTCTGATCTCAAAATCTATTGACAGTTGCATTATTTTCAACTACGTTTGTATTAAAAAAGAAAGCTTATGAGCGAGCTCTATGCAAAGAACAAATTGTTCTTCCTGATCCTTATCTTGGGAGTAACCGGATTTTTAGCCTGGTATTTTCTTGAAATCATCATTTGCATCCTTGTAGCTGGAGTCATTTCTATTATCGGATATCCATTGGTTGAATTTTTCGACAAGGTTAAAATAGGGAAAGTCAGATCTCCACACGCTCTGAGTTCAATCCTAACCCTTTTGATTATCATCATTTTCTTTTGTGCACTCTTAAGTTTTTTCGTTCCGCTAATCATTCGTGAAGCCTCGATCATCTCTGCCATCGATGGAAAAAAATTGGTGGAATTCTATGCCAAAGAGATCCATTGGCTGGAATATAACATGACTCAATTGGGGATCATTAAAAAAGGAGCAACGATCGAAACAATTCTCAAGGTGAATATCTCAAAGGTCCTTGATCTGGGAATTTTTACAAACATCATTTCCCGCATACTTTCTTTCACCGGAACTTTTTTCTTTAATGCTTTCACCATCCTGTTCCTGTCGTTTTTCTTTCTTTTCGACAATAAAATGCTGCCCCGGTTCATCCTGTTGCTGATCCCTGAAAAGTATGCCGAACAAACACGTAATGTAATGTCAAAAAGCAAGAAACTTCTTTCACGCTATTTCCTCGGGCTTATTCTCAATGTCCTGGTGATGATGATCTCATACACAATTGCGCTGAGTATTGTTGGTGCAAAAGGAGCAATCGTCATCGCGTTTTTTGCCGGAATTGTCAATATCATTCCATACATTGGTCCGATTATCGGTGTGATCATGGGAATATTACTCGGGGTGACAGGCATGGTCAGTGAAGGATTGTATGGCGGGATCTGGTCAATGGCTTTGAATATTGGCATTGCAATGACAACAGTCATCCTCCTTGATAACTTCATTTACGGTCCTTTGATACAGGGCAGAAGCGTGAAAGTCCATCCGGTTGAAATTTTCCTTGTGATTATTGCAGCAGGCAGCGTTGGCGGGATTCCGACGATGATCATTGCCGTCCCTTCTTATGCTTTCCTTCGAATCGTTGCCGGCGAATTCCTCAGTCAATTCCGGCTGGTTCAGTCGTGGACGAAAAAGGGTGAGGAATAATAATCAAAAATGATCGTTAACTTCGTACTATGTAAATCTAAGTTTATGGCAAATAAAAGTTCCAAACTATTATTGGCCGGAGTGGCCGGCATTGTTGCCGGAGTGGCACTCGGGATATTGTTCGCCCCGGCCCGGGGTTCCAAAACCAGAAAACGCCTGAAGAAAGGGATCGAGGAAATGTCTGGAATGGAAGGAAAGGATTTTTCTGAAAAACTCAAATCTTTTACATCCATCTTTTCATCAAAGAAAGAGGATAAAGAAGACGAGGAATCTTCAACTTTATAATTTCGACCTATGGAATCCAAAAAAATCTCAGATAATTTTTCCGAAATAACGGAGAACATTAAAGAATACGTTAATCTGAAGATCGACATTCTGAAACTCACACTCACTGAAAAGTTCGCCCGCCTGGCTTCTTTTATTGTGATCATGCTGATCTTTTTTATCATTTTCCTGTTTTTTTCTCTGTTCGTTTCGCTGGCTTTCATCTTCTGGTTCCGTGACCATGCCGGCCCGGCATACATCGGAGCCCTTATTGTAGCCGCATTTTATCTCATCCTGGGAGGATTGATATATCTCTTGCGAAATACTCTTTTTATTAATCCTTTGGTCGCACAGTTATCACAAATTCTATTAGAGGAGGACACCAATGAAAATGAATCATAAACCTCATCATAAAATACGCAAGCTTAGTACACTTCATGAATTGGAGCTTGAAAAAGTCCGGCTGAAATTTGAAGCGCTGAAGAAAGAAGATCAGATAAAAGACAATTACAGAAACATTGTTGATGCACTTTCTTTCAGGAATTTACTCCAGCATTTGTCAAATGAAATTTCTACGACAACATCAGCTGTTTCGACAGCTTTTTCAGTCGGAAAAAATCTTCTCGAAAAGTTTAAAAAGAAGAAAAAAAACAAGGATAAAATAACGACAATTTCTCCGCCAATCACTGAGATAGATGTTGTTGAATAGCTTCAAAATTTATCATTCACCTTCCATAATTCGTGCTTTTTGCTGATCAGAAAGTCATTCAATCTCCTTCAAATCATCTTGGGATATTTTTTATCGAGGATTACCCGAAATGTCATTCATTGGGGAAATCCTGTCAGCATATCTATAGAACCAACCAATTCATGCAATCTCCATTGCCCGGAATGTCCCAGCGGACAGCGGATTCTCACAAGAAAGAAGGGTTTTATTGAAGACAGTCTTTTCAACAAAATTATATCAGCGGTTTCCGGCAGGCTGTTCTTCCTGACCTTCTATTTCCAGGGCGAACCCTATCTCCACCCCGGTTTTACAAAAATGGTCAAAATTGCAAAATTGAAAAAGATCCGTGTCAGTACCTCTACAAACGGTCATTTTCTGAATTCTGAAAATGCAAATTCAACAGTACAATCAGGTCTCGACAAGCTGATTATCTCATTGGATGGCACTGATCCTGATACTTATTCTTCTTATCGTATCGGTGGTTCATTTGATAAAGTAATTGAAGGAATCCATGAGATAGTCCGGCAAAAAAAAGAGGTTGGATCGTCAAAACCTAAGATAATACTGCAATTCCTAGTTCTGAAGACCAATGAACATCAAATAGCTGAAGTAAAAATTCTCGGCCACCGTTTAGGTGTTGATGCTGTGGAAATTAAGACAGCTCAGTTTTACGATTTTGAGAATGGGAATCCACTCATGCCAGTTAATCACCGGCATTGCCGTTATGTTTCCACAGAAACAAGATCCGGGAAAAACATTTATCACATACGGAACCAGATGCCACGCCATTGTTTTCGTATGTGGAGCTCATGTGTGATTACGTGGGATGGAGATGTAGTTCCTTGTTGCTACGACAAAGATGCAAAATACAGGATGGGTAATTTAGCTGATAAATCCTTTGATGAAATCTGGAAAAGTGAAAAATACCGTGAATTCCGCCGTAAGATCCTGCATTCCCGCGAAACCATTGATATTTGCAGAAATTGTTCAGAAGGAATTGGGATTACCAGAATAATCTAAACTATACTCATCAACTCATCAACTCATCAACTCATCAACTTATCAACTCTTAAATTACAAAAAATGATCCTCGAAGCATGTGTGAATTCAGCCATTTCTGCTGTCGAAGCGGAGCATGGCGGCGCCGACCGGGTTGAATTATGTGAAAACATGGCGGATGGCGGATGTACTCCCGGTTATGGTTCAATTCTGTTTGCCAGGAAACAGCTAAAGATTGATTTATTCGTGATGATACGTCCAAGGGGCGCGGATTTTCTCTATTCTGCAGGGGAATTTGAGATCATGAAAAACGACATTCGTATGGTAAAAAAATCGGGTGCCAACGGGGTTGTTTTTGGTATCCTGAACCCGAGTGGTGCGATTGATAAAACCCGGATGGAAATACTGTCAGAACTGTCGCGCCCAATGAGCATAACTTGTCACCGGGCCTTCGATATGACGGCAGATCCATTTCAGGCCATGGAAGATCTCATAAATTTAGGTATCAACAGGATCCTGACATCCGGGCAACGTGAAAACGCATTGCTTGGAGCATCACTTATCAAAAACCTGATCAGCAAGGCAAAAGGAAGAATTTGCATAATGCCCGGCGGCGGAATAAAAGAACATAATATCAAAGAAGTAATAACCACCACAGGTGCAAATGAATTTCATGTGTATCTCCCAAAATCTGTTCATTCCCAAATGACCTTCACCAGGCCGAATATTAACATGGGAAGAACTAATTCCCGGGAATACGAGTCAACGATCATTGACACGGAAAGGATCAAAAGAGTGAAAGAAATAATTAAGATGAATTCCTAATGTAAGTAAGTTTGCAACCTTTTCACCACTAAAACTGTTCGAACAATGAAAGGAAAAATACTGATTATCCTGATCTGCATTTTGTGTTCATTTTCTGCCGGAGCAACCGGAAATTCTGTGATCAATATTGTTCCAAAACCTGCAAAAATGAAAATTTTTCAGGGGAATTGTGAACTCAGGGAGAAGATGGAAATATGTTATCAATCGACTAATCCTGAGCTAGCGCAGATTGCCAGGTTTTTTACTGATCGTGTCCTTCTTGCAGGAGGTCCTTCATTAAATATCACCAGTCAACCCAACGAATCCAAAAAGAAACCGGAGATCTTTATAACCATAAAGGTCGGACAGCTTCCAGCAGAAGGTTACAAACTGGTTGTGAAAAGCAACAGTATTCTGATCACCGGTGGTAGTGAAGCAGGTGTTTTTTATGGCATACAGACGTTGTTACAACTTTTACCAGCAGAAGTGTTTGGAAAAGGAACCAGTAAGTCAAATATAAGGTGGATCGTTCCTTGTGTCGAAATTAAAGATCAACCGCGATATTCCTACCGGGGTATGCATCTTGATGTTTCCCGTCATTTTTTCCCCAAAGAATTTATCAAAAGATACATAGACCTGATGTCGATGTATAAAATGAATACTTTTCACTGGCATCTGACGGATGATAACGGATGGAGAATTGAAATTAAGAAATATCCGAAACTCACGCAGATCGGGGCCTGGCATGTAGACCGTGAAAATCTGCCATGGAAAGAGCGCCCGCCGCAACAAACCGGTGAAAAAGCAACATATGGCGGTTATTATACACAGGATGAAATCAGGGAAATTGTTGTTTATGCAAAAGAACGATTTGTTACTGTGATTCCTGAAATAGAAATGCCGGCTCATTCGCTGGAAGTGCTGGCCGCCTACCCGCAATTGTCGTGTACCGGAGGACCATTCACCGTGCCTCCCGGCAGCTACTGGCCAAACAATGATATTTTATGTGCAGGAAATGATTCAACTTTCACTTTTATTCAGGATGTCTTGTCTGAAGTGATCGCCCTCTTTCCTTCGGAATATATTCATATCGGCGGTGATGAAGCAGACAAAGCGCAATGGAAATTGTGTCCCAAATGCCAATTGAGGATAAAGAACGAAGGTCTGAAAGATGAAAAGGAATTACAAAGTTATTTTATTAAGAGAATTGAGAAATTCCTGATCTCGAAAAACCGGAAGATGATCGGGTGGGATGAAATTCTCGAAGGTGGCCTGGCACCTGAAGCTACCGTTATGTCTTGGCGAGGGGTAGAAGGAGGAATTTCAGCTGCAAAGCAAGGTCATGATGTGATTATGACACCAACAACATTTTGTTATTTCGACTATTACCAGGCAAATCCCAAAACAGAACCAAAGGCAATCGGTGGAATGCTGACCCTGAAAAAAGTCTATTCATTTGAACCAACACCGCGGGAATTGACCCATGATCAGGCAAAACATATTTTGGGTGCACAAGGAAATCTGTGGGCTGAATACATCCCTACCGAAGCACATGCCGAATATATGGCAATTCCCAGGATGCTTGCCCTGGCAGAAGTTGTATGGTCCCCAAAAATACAGAGAAACTGGCAAGATTTCCGTTCACGGATCACAGCTCAGTTCAGAAAACTCGACCAGATGCATGTCAATTATTGCAAAGGATCTTTTAAGGTTGATGTCAGCACATATTTTGACAAAAAGCTCAATTCGCTTCAATGCAAACTCGAATCTGAACAACCGGATTGGCCGATAGTCTACACACTTGATGGAAATAATCCTGTGTCTAAATCTCCGGTTTATTCACAACCCTTCGAGATAAATAAAAATTGTTACATCAAAGCGGGAATATTTCGAGATAGTAATGCGGAAGATTCATTTACCGAACGCACCATTCTTAATCATCATGCCATTGGAAAGAGAACCAATTACCTTCAGCCATACAGTTACAGGTACACAGGAGGTGGTGATGGCGCCCTTACAGATGGTCTTCGCGGTTCTTCCGATCATCGCGATGGAGGCTGGCAGGGATTTTTAGGAAATGATATGGAAGTTGTGATTGACCTGGGGAAAGTGGAACCTGTCAGGTCGG
This sequence comes from uncultured Bacteroidales bacterium, assembly GCA_903915465.1. Classification (GTDB taxonomy): domain Bacteria; phylum Bacteroidota; class Bacteroidia; order Bacteroidales; family FEN-979; genus FEN-979. The sequence continues at coordinate 37,581 of CAIWTA010000046.1, forward strand.
TTGCCATTACTTTTTTGCAGAATAATGCCAGTTGGATCTTTTTACCTGATTCTGTGATCTTTTCCTTATCTCCAAATGGCAAGAGATTTCATTCCATCAACGAAGTTGGAAATTCGATAACCAAAAAAACCGACCGGCCGATCATCCAGGAATTCTCTCAGATTTTCCCTGATACTCCGGCAAGGTATATAAAAGTTCGCGCTAAGAATGCAGGTGTTTGTCCATCCTGGCATGAAGGCGCCGGGGAATCCTGCTGGGTGTTTGCAGATGAGATAGTGGTGTATTGAGAGAATTTACGATTGGACGATTTACGAATGAAGTTTGTTATTTACGATTTTATATTCCTATGAACTCACTTGATAAATTGTCAATCATTAACTTTAATCGTCAATCATAAATCGTCCAATCGTAAATAAGTAGGGTTTCTTCTTCTTTGCAGTGCTAAACGGTAAGAATGTCTTTTTCTTTTATTTCGATGATCTTGTCAACCTTACTGCTAAATTCATCCGTTATTTTCTGAATATCCAGTTCCAGCTTTTCTACTTCATCTTCAGGAGTACCGTCTTTCTTTAATTGTTTGGCTGTTTCATTGGCAATCCGGCGAATGTTACGGATGCTGATTTTGGCATTTTCCGCTTCAGTCCTGGCTCTTTTTACCAGTTCTTTCCTTCGTTCTTCTGTCAAAGAAGGTACAACGATGCGAAGGATCTCTCCTTCATTTTTCGGATTAAAGCCCAGGTTTGCAGCAAGAATAGCCTTTTCAATCAATCCAAGAACGCTCTTATCCCAGGGTTGAACGATGATCTGCCGTGCATCCGGAGATGAGATATTAGCAGCCTGGTCAAGGGGAGTCATTGATCCATAGTAATCGATTTTAACGCCTTCGAGCATCATTGGACTGGCTTTCCCTGCCCTTACTTTTTGTAACTCTTTTTCAAGATGGAAGATAGCGTGATTCATGCCTTCTTTGGCCTCTTCAAGGCATAATACAGTGTCGTCGTTCATGCTTTTTCAGATATAATTATTTTACAAAAATAGCAAATCTACCTGATCGATGAAAGCTAATGCAATCAAAGGTTATCTCACAATAGTACCAATTTTTTCTCCACTCAATAATTTGAGAAGATTCCCTTTCTTGTTCATATCGAAGACCACCACAGGCATGTTATTTTCTTTGCAGAGAGTGAAGGCTGTGAGATCCATGATCTTTAATCCCTTTTCATAAGCTTCGTCAAAACTCAGGCTGTCGTACTTCAGAGCATTTGGGTCTTTCTCGGGATCAGCAGTATATACTCCATCCACACGTGTTCCTTTAAAAATAACATCGGCCTGGATTTCCAATGCCCGTAAAGCAGAGGCAGAATCGGTTGTAAAATATGGATTTCCCGTACCTCCTGCAATGATTACAACAAATCCTTTCTCAAGATAATTAATCGCTCTTTTTCTGCTCATTGTTTCACAGATCGGATCAACTGCTATTCCAGAAAGGATTTTCGATTTAACGCCCTGGTTTTCCAATTCTCCCTGAATTGCCAGACTATTGATCAAGGTTGCCATCATCCCCATATAATCACCCTGCACGCGGTCAATTCCGTGATTGGTTCCCTGCACTCCGCGGAAAATATTTCCACCACCGATTACAACAGCGACCTGAACTTTTTTATCGGTTGCTGATTTAATTTCGGTTGCATAATCAGCCAGACGAATCGCATCTATTCCATATTGCTGCTCACCCATCAGGGCTTCACCACTGAGTTTGAGCAGAATCCGTTGATAAACCATCTGATTTTATTTAAGTTACCAATTGCGACATTTCATCTCTCCATCAACTCATCAACTCATCAACTAAATTCACTCTCCTACCCCGTGACAATTCTTAAACTTCTTACCACTTCCACATGGGCATATATCATTCCTCCCGACACGTTTTTCCACCTTAACTGGCTGCGGTTTTGATTTGTCTTGTGTATTGGAATTGGCTTGAGAAAGAAGGTCAGAGCGTTCCTCTTTCAATCGACTCCGGTCAGTGCGCTTAGGCGCTTGAGCTTCATGAACATTCTGTACCTGTATTGGCACATCCGCTTTTACAAGAAATGAAGTAATTTCTTTATTGGTTCGTTGGACCATCGCCTTGAATAATTCGAATGATTCGAATTTATATATCAATAACGGATCTTTTTGCTCATAAGCCGCATTCTGCACAGATTGTTTCAGTTCATCCATTTCCCTGAGATGCTCTTTCCATGCATTATCGATCATTCCGAGGACAATACCTTTCTCAATTGAGAGAGGAACTTCTTTTCCTTTATCGTTGTATGCTTTCTTCAGATTGGTAATGACCTGCATGGTTTTTATCCCGTCAGTTACCGGAATGCCAATATTTTCATATTGGCTGTTGTCTTCATAAACATCCTTAATAATAGGAAAAGTTTTGTTGGCAATGGTTTCATTTTTTAATTTGTACCTTTTATATACGTGAGAATAGAGGTTATCGGTGACCTCGTCGGCACGAATCGAATAAAAATCATTTTCACTGAAGGGAGGATCGGTGATAAACTCCTTCACAAGTTCCAGCTTGAAGCCAGTAAAATCGCGTCGTTCCTGGTAATCAAGTACGACAGTTTCGCAGACATCATAGATCATATTGCTGATATCCACTGCCAGTCTTTCTCCAAACAAGGCGTGGTGTCTTTTTTTATAAATAGCTTCACGCTGGATGTTCATCACGTCATCATATTCCAGCAACCTTTTCCGGATTCCGAAGTTGTTCTCTTCAACTTTTTTCTGCGCACGTTCGATAGATTTGGATATCATCGAATGCTGAATGACCTCTCCCTCGTCAATTCCCATGCGGTCCATGATCTTGGCAATACGGTCTGAACCAAACATTCTCATCAGGTCGTCTTCCAGCGAAACAAAGAACTGCGAACTGCCGGGATCTCCCTGACGTCCGGCACGTCCGCGCAACTGGCGGTCAACACGTCGGGATTCATGCCGTTCTGTTCCAATAATCGCCAATCCTCCTGCTTCTTTTACTCCTTTACCCAGCTTGATGTCAGTACCACGACCAGCCATGTTGGTTGCGATGGTGACAGTTCCTGCCTGACCTGCTTCCAGAACAATTTCAGCTTCTTTTTGGTGAAGTTTAGCATTCAGCACATTGTGTTTTATATTTACCCGCTTCAGCATGCGGCTCAGCAACTCGGAAGTCTCCACAGAAGTTGTTCCGACCAGCGAAGGTCTGCCGATGGAAATAAGATGTTCAATCTCGGCAATCACCGCATTGAATTTTTCGCGCTTTGTTTTGTATACGAGGTCTTGTCTGTCATCGCGGATGATCTTACGGTTGGTAGGAATTACAACTACATCAAGTTTATAAATATCCCATAATTCACCTGCTTCAGTCTCAGCAGTTCCGGTCATACCTGCAAGCTTTTTATACATGCGGAAATAATTCTGCAGGGTGATGGTTGCATAAGTCTGGGTGGCCGCCTCAACTTTCACACTTTCCTTGGCTTCAATAGCCTGGTGAAGGCCGTCGGAATAACGTCTTCCTTCAAGGATACGGCCGGTTGATTCATCAACGATTTTGACCTTATTGTCCATCAGCACATATTCGACATCCTTTTCAAAAAGGGCGTACGCTTTTACGAGCTGGTTAACTGTATGAACCCGCTCCGATTTCACAGAGTAATCGATCATAAGCTGGTTCTTCTTTTCCAGCTTTTGTTCTTCCGAAAGCGTCTGGCGTTCAAGCTCAGCCATTTCATTTCCGATATCAGGCAGGATGAAAAGAGAAGCATCTCCAAAAGACTCTGCCAGCAGGTCAATACCTTTGTCGGTCAATTCAATGGTGTTGTTTTTTTCATCAATAACGAAGAACAATACATCATCGATGATATGCATGTTTTTGGACTGCTCGGCCATATAGAAATTTTCCGTTTTCTGGAGCAGTGCCTTCATTCCCATTTCGCTGAGGAACTTGATAGTCGGTTTATTTTTAGGAAGGCCACGGTGGGCACGTAACAATTGCTCCCCGGCTTTTTTGGCATTTTCTGAATTTTCCAGATCTTCAGAAAGAGACTTTGCTTCTGCAAGAAGTTTAGTCACAAGGTTACGCTGTGCATTGTACAATTTGACTACTTCAGGTTTGAGCGATTCAAAAGCCTGATTATCGCCTTTTGGTGTAGGCCCTGAGATGATCAGCGGAGTCCGGGCATCATCGATCAATACAGAGTCCACTTCATCAACGATCGTAAAGTTATGCGGACGTTGAACGAGTTCTTCAGGATTCCCTGTCATATTGTCGCGGAGATAGTCGAACCCGAATTCATTGTTTGTACCAAAAGTCACATCTGCGTTATACGCATTCCTTCGGGCATCCGAGTTGGGTTCATACCTGTCAATGCAATCCACTTTCAGTCCATGAAACTCATAAAGTACACCCATCCACTCAGAGTCACGTTTGGCCAGGTAATCATTCACAGTTACTATATGAACACCTTTGCCAGGCAGCGCATTCAGGTAAACCGGAAGTGTAGCAACGAGAGTTTTTCCTTCCCCTGTCCCCATTTCAGCAACTTTTCCCTGGTGAAGGACGACTCCGCCAATCAGCTGAACATCATAATGTATCATATCCCACCGGATCATGTTGCCACCTGCAACCCAACTGGTCTTGAACCGGGCCATATCATCGACAATATCCACATTGGCCTTCTTTGCTGCCATATCACGATCCATCTGGGTAGCAGTGACTTCGACAAATTCGTTTTCAACAAACCGACTGGCTGTTTCCTTCATCACGGCAAAAGCCTCCGGAAGGATCTCATCCAAAATCTCCTGGGTTAGGTCGTAGGATTCTAATTCCAGCTTATCAAGGACAGCATAAAGTTTCTCTTTCTCCTCGACATCAATCTCATCAGAATCAAGTGAAACTTTTAATTCCTGGATCTCTTTTTCCTTAGCAGAAAGATGATTGCTGATGCGCTGCTTAAAATCAATTGTTTTAGCCCGAAGCTCATCGTTGCTCAAATTCCTGAATTCTTCTCCGAATCCAAGCGCAGCATGAACAACAGGCATAATAGACTTTATATCCCTTTGGGATTTGTCTCCCAGAAAATGTTTAAGAATATTCATAATTTCAAAAAAATAAACCTTCAAATACTCAACAAAATTAACTAAAATCCTCGAATCAGCGGTATTAATACCCGGAATTAAGGATTCAACAGCTTTTCAATTGAAGCCTCCAGGCCTTTGCCGGGAAAGTCAGCCGGATAACTATAAATATTACCGGAGCCATCTATCAACACAAATAACGGATAAGACTTAACATCATACTCTTTCAATAATTCAAGCTGATCTCCAATATGCAGAAAAGTCCATGTAAAATCCTTTTTCAGATCGATAAAAAATAACATCTTCATGAATTCCCTGTCGGCACAAATGCTGACAAAGTTCATCCTGTTCCCATATTTGGCATACAAACTTTTCATGGCCTCCATTTCGCTCAGGCAGCCCTGGCAATAAGTCGTCCAGAAACTAAGCAAGACTGGCTTCCCTTTCAGACTACTGAGTGTTACTGTTTTTCTGTTCCTATCCTGTAAAGTAAATTCGGGTGCAGGTGTCCCAGTTTTCAGGTATGTCAGAACTTTGCTGATATTCTCTGCTATCAAACGAGTTGCAGGGTACTTACTTTGGCTGGCAACCGTTTTTATCAACGCAAGGATGTTTTCCTGGTTATACCCAGGAAGGTAGTAAATTTCCTTCAACCCTTTGAGCATCACAAGTTCCCGAAGTTGTTGCTTTTTCAGAAGTGTATCTGCTTCCAAAGCTTTCATCAAGGCCTCATAGCTTGATTGACCTTTGAGAATTGTAGCATAATCAATAAATTTCAGGCTCCTGGAAGTTGCTATCATATACTTCGTAAAATACTGATTAAAAAAATTCATGTATTCCGCATTTTCATATAGAACCGGGGGATCTGAAAAATACCGCTTTGCAAGCTGGGCCGGGCTGAATGCTTTGGCCACTTGTTCGAGAGAAGCCATCTTGTATTTGACATAAACGGCAAAATAATTGTTGTGTGTAGAAACAAAACTGCTGACAATCTCAAATCTGAAAGTATCAAGTAAAGCAATGTTCCGATCGCGATAGAGGTCATTAAAATGTTTGAGCAAAAAATTACTATGAAGAATGCTGAACTGCTGAATCAGGGCATTCAGTTCCTCAGGATCTTCATTCCTGAAATCCACCTGTAGATTTTCCGATTGGATGAATGGGTTGACTTCTATGGTTGAGTTATAATTCATCGGTGCAATATCAAGCTTATATGATTTCCCAGGCTCCAGGAACATCTCCACCCGGTGAAAATCGATAGAAAGACTGGCAGAAACGGTGTTGGTAATATCTACTGATAACGAAAATTGGCCTGCTGAATCAATTCTTGTTTTAGCAACTTCTTCTTCTAGGAAAGTGATAAAATCTTTCGTGACAAATACACGGACCGACTTACCTTCAGCACCAAGAGCCGTTCCGGTTATTCTGACAGGTTGGGAAATTCCAAAAATCGGAAAAAACAAAACGAGAGCAAATATGAAACCCCGCATGAATAAAGTATTATTTTTTATTATTGTATCTTGATTCCTTTCGGGATAAACTGACCTACATCTCCACCATTTTTATGGATTTCCCTGACAATTGATGAACTTATTGCTGCATATTCATTGGAACTCAGAAGAAAGATTGTTTCAACTTCAGGATTGAGGGCTTTATTCATCAAACCAATCGTACGTTCAAATTCAAAGTCTGCAGATGTCCTGAGCCCTCTGAGAATGTATCCGGCATGTATTTTCCTGCAAAAATCGACAGTCAGCCCACTATATTGCTGAATGCTGATCCTGGGTTCCTTTTTAAATGCTTTCTCCAACCATTCGATCCTTTTATTCAGCGGGAAGAAAGATTTTTTACCGGAGTTTTCACCCAGAGCCACAATAATTTCATCAAATATCGGCAGGGCTCTCAGGAGTATTGATTCATGTCCCCGGGTAATGGGATCAAACGAACCAGGGAAAACTGCGATTCTGTTCATGCAGAGATATATTTATCACAAAATAAATTCTGCGACAAACTTACGCAGAAACTAGAGTAATCCGACCCATTCCAAAGAAATAATAGAGCCAAAATGTACTGCAGAAACTAACACTGCAATTGAAACTTTTTTCAATACTGACGATCAACTTAGGAAATTGATGTAAGGTAAAGCCACTTATTCGAAAGTCAGCGAGATTTGGAAAATTTTTGATTTCAGGGATTCGATTGCATCAGTATAGATGTTGTTTTCACGTTTGAGAATGTCAAGTAATCCATATTGCATCTTAAATTCGACTCCGAATTTGAACCATTCATTATAGAAATCAAACCCCACACCAGCTTCGGCATAAACATCATTCTGCTTGAACTTCACTATTTTCTGATCGGCATTTTTCTGTTCTCTTTTTTTTGCTTGTGAAGCAAGATCAAGGGTATATTGAACGCCCCCCATCAGGTATGCCCTGAAATTATTGTACCGTTTTGATTTGAATTTGAATTCGAGCGGAAAATTGATATAAGTGGAAGGAACGCTTTTCGTGATGTTGCCGGTTAGTGAGCTTTTCCCCTTCCTGTAGGTCTGAACGGAGTATATCAAGCTCCTGTCACCAAAAGAGAGGGATGGAACAAACCGCAAGTCAAAATTATCACCTAAATGCAGATTACTCACGATGCTGATAACAAATCCCGGGGTTGGTGTTGAGGTGATTGACAAAACCCTTGCGGAATCAGGTAAAGGCAAGATATCAGGGATATATGTGGAGTCGAAAATATGCGAACCAAGGTCTTGGATCGGCCTGATGGTAACATAACTCATATCGCCTCCCAGAACGAAACCAAAATGAAAAAGAGATTCGTGGTCATAAGTTGGCATATTTACTACCATTCCTCTCTGTCCATTGCTCTTTTGGGCCATGAGCAAAAGGAAAAGGATCAGATAAATGCAGATGAGTTTGCGGCAGTTCAAAAAAAAGTTGCTAATTGTTTTACTAATAACGCTGGGCCAATGGTTTTATTTTAAACATTTCTGCATTCAGGGTTTCGGTAAACCGGGTTTTTCTCCTGAATAAATGCTTGAAATACCGAATGTAAGGGGAATATACGAAGTATTTTTCATTCCGCTTTTTTCCATAATTATTAAAAAATCCTTCCCTGAAGGAAATGTTGCAACTGATTCAGGCAGATAAGAATAGGCTGTAGTATTTTTCGAAATGACTTTTCCCGCAAAAGGAATAATAAACCGGCTATAGAATTCATAAATTTGCTTAAATGGCATCGATCCGGGATGCGAAAATTCAAGAATTTGCATGATACCACCTGGTTTTAAAACACGTTTCATTTCGGATAAACCTTTTTCGAGGTTTTCGAAGTTTCTTACGCCATAGGCAACTGTTACAGCATCGAAGAATTCATCAGGAAAAGGAATAGTTTCGGCATCTCCGGATTCAAAAAAGACTTGATCAGTAAGCTTTTTCTTTACAATTTTCTTTCTCCCGATATCCAGCATCTGGTTGGCAATATCAATGCCGATGATCTTTTCAGGAGATAATGCCACCATTGCAATGGCCAGATCGCCAGTGCCTGTTGCTACATCAAGGATCAAACGGGGTTTTTTTTCTGCCAAAACGGTAACGAATTGTTTCCTCCACCAGTGATCGATCCCGAAGGATAGAAAATGATTGAGAAAATCATATCGGCCGGAGATTTCGTTAAACATGGTACGGACTGATTCTTTTTCTGCCATAATGGTTCTTATGTTTAATCAATGATCGTTCTCAAGTAGGACGGGCCTTTTCACTACAACGCAGCAATGCCTGTAGCTGGCGCGCGTTTGTAACGCGTGCCATGATATTCATCTATTCCTTTATTAGTTTCTTCTAAATAATTTTTGCGCTCAAGCCGCGCCGCTTCATCACCACAACGCAGCTGCGCCTTCTTCTATCTCACTTCGTTCGATTTCCGGCTTCACCGGAACCGAAGAAGCCAAGGCTGCTAATGTGGTGACTGATAATCAAATCTCAAGAATAAAAAAAGGATCACCTGTTATTTCAGGCAATCCTTCTTCTTATAATAGAATTGGGTTATGCTCCCAGCATGAGCCTGATAAATCCTGTAACAGTAAGGTCTTTATCATTTTCAGAAAGGAATTGACGAACAGTCTTTTTAGAATCTTTAATATAATCCTGATTGAGCAGCGTATTGTCTTTGAAAAATTTGTTTAGTTTCCCGATTGCTATCTTTTCAAGCATTTCTTCAGGTTTTCCTTCTTCCCGGGCTTGTTCTTTACCGATTTCGACTTCACGGTCAATGATTTCCTGAGAAACATTTTCTTTATCCACTGCAATAGGGCTCATGGCTGCAATCTGCATGGCCAATTCATGCCCTATTTCCATTAAATTCTTAACATCTTTTTTATTCAGGCCAAGAATAGTGGCAAGGCGGTTTCCATGATGGTTATATGCTGCAACAGCAGGCCCTTCAATGAATTCGTAATGTGCGATTTGAATTTTTTCACCGGTCTTTCCCAACATTTCGTTGAGTTTTTCCTCCACTGACAAACCCGGAAGGCGCAATGAACTTAGTTCTTCAATAGTTTTAGGTTTATTTTTAACTCCCAGGTCAATGATATCCTTGGCAAACTGAATAAATTCATCCGTTTTACCTACGAAGTCCGTTTCGCAGTTGAGCATGAGGATTGCGGCATAGGTATGGTCGGCATTTGTTTTGGCGATTACATAACCATGGTTTGCTTCACGATCGGCCCGTTTGGCAGCGACTTTCTGCCCTTTTTTACGCAGGTAGTCAATGGCTTCTTCAAAATCACCGTTTGTTTCCTGTAGTGCTTTCTTGCAATCCATCATTCCGGCGCCAGACATTTGTCGTAGCTTGTTAACGTCAGCAGCAGTTATATTGGTCATCTTAAATTACTAATTATGAATTAAAATTATGAATTATTTCTTTGTGGATTTGCCAACTGGTTTGCTGATTCTTTTTCGCGGCGCTTTTGCCTTTTCTGCTTCCTGCTCTTCGAGGGTTTTCAGTTTGGTGACTTTCGAATCCACGAAATCTTTTTTCGTTACTTTCAGCCCATCTTCTTCCTCCTCAGCATCTAATGCGGCAATAGATCTCAAACCTGATTCTTCTTCGCCTTCAATACGGTCTTCGTGATCTTCTTCAGCTGATTTCTTATCGCGATCAAGTTTTCTTTCCATGAGTCCTTCTTCGATTGCCTTAACCATTGCATCAACAATAAGAGCGATGGATTTGGAGGCATCATCATTAGCGGGAATAGGGAAATCAACTTGTCTGGGGTCAGAATTGGTATCAACAATTGCGAAGGTAGGAATATTCAATTTTTTTGCTTCAGCAACAGCAATGTGTTCTTTCAGGATGTCGACGATAAAGATGGCAGCGGGCAGACGGTTAAGGTCGGCGATGCTACCAAGGTTCTTTTCAAGTTTTGCGCGCTCACGAGTGATCGTAAGTCTTTCCTTTTTTGATAAATTATTATACGAAGGACTTGAAATAAGTTTATCGATGGAGGCCATTTTACGGACTGCTTTGCGGATTGTGGCAAAGTTGGTCAGCATACCGCCCGGCCAGCGTTCGGTAACGTATGGCATATTCACGCGCTTGACGAGTTCGGCAACAATTTCTTTCGCTTGCTTTTTGGTAGCAACAAATAAAATACGTTTACCGGATTTTGAGATCTGTTTCAGTGCGGAAGCTGCTTCATCAATCTTAGCCATTGTTTTATAAAGATCGATGATATGAATCCCATTGCGCTCCATAAAAATGTAGGGAGCCATGTTGGGGTTCCATTTTCTTCTCAGGTGGCCAAAATGCACACCTGCATCCAATAAATTATCAAAAGTGGTTCTTGACATAATGTATGTGATGTAAAAAAACTATTAACGTTTACTAAACTGGAATCTTTTCCTTGCTTTTTTCTGGCCGAATTTCTTGCGTTCTACCATACGGGGATCTCTTCGCATCAATCCTTTTGCTTTCAGTGCCGGACGATGTTCTTCACTGATTTTGCAAAGGGCGCGGGAAATTGCATGACTCAAAGCTTCAGCCTGGCCGGTGATACCACCGCCATCAAGGTTCACTTTAACATCATATTTCCCTATGTTGTTGGTTACCTGAAAAGGTTCAATAACCTGATATTGTAGGATAGCAGTGGGAAAATAGTTTTTGTAATCGCGGTCGTTGACCGTGATGGTTCCCTGACCTTCCTTTACATAAATTCTCGCTACGGCAGTCTTTCTTCTGCCAAGGGCCATAATGACTTCCATATTATTTAATTGAATTTAGGTTAATCGTTTTGGGTTGCTGTGCCTGATGCGGGTGTTCTGGCCCGGCATAAACATAAAGATTACGGAACAGCTCACGGCCTAACCGGTTCTTTGGAAGCATCCCTCTGATGGCCTTCTCAACCACGGAAATAGGTTTCTTGGCTAACAATTCTTTGGGCGTTGCAAAACGCTGCCCTCCTGGATAACCAGTGTGCCGGACATATACCTTATCATCCATTTTTTTTCCGGTGAGGATTATCTTCTCAGCATTGATGATGATCACATTATCACCGCAATCAACATGAGGTGTATAATTGACCTTCAGCTTGCCTCTCAATAATCGCGCGGCTTTGGTGGAAAGCCTGCCAAGAACCTGATTTTCTGCATCAATAAGCACCCATTCCTTGGTCACCGTTGCCTGGTTTGCGCTTATTGTTTTGTAACTTAATGTATTCATGAATTCGGACTGGTTTCTAATTCATTATTTTTTTAAAAGGAGTGCAAAGATATATTTTGTTTTTTGATCTGACAAGCAATTCCATGAATAACTTATCAATTATTTTAGTTATCCCTTATTGTGTTACATTATTTAGTACTTTTATACTTGATTATGACGTAAGTTAGTGAATTAAAATAAAAAAGGGTTCCCGCTGAGTTTCGCAGATAGTATTAGTATTTGAAAATCAGCGTGAATCTGCGCTTAACTCTGCGAAAATCTGCGTGAACCCTTGAAATCTTTCGGTTAATATCACTGTATGGATAGACAGATCTCAAAAAAGCTGGAAGACTGGGAATCAACAAAAGAAAGGAAAGTCTTGCTTTTTCAAGGTGCCCGGCAATCCGGTAAAACCCATTGTATCAATGATTTTGCCAAAAGATTTGATCAATACCTCTATTTCGATCTTTCAAACCAAAAAGACTGGCAGATTTTCAAAAACAAATCATCATTTGCAGATCTTCTGCAGGCAATGTTTTCCATCAGGGAAAAACAAAGAAATGGTTTGCGGAGCCTGATCTTCCTGGATAATATTTCAGATTCTCCTTCGGCTATGAACTGGCTGCCATCATTTCACAAAGAAGCAAACGATCTTTTTGTGATCGCATCGTCATCAAGGGATCTGAAATCAATTTATAAAGAAGAAAAAGATTCTGATTCCGGTATAGAGTCTCTACTAATTTATCCTTATAATTTCAGCGAATTCCTGGCTGTTCTGGGCGAAGACTCATCCCGCAATGCTTTCAATGAAGTTCCATTCCCGAATAACTCTTTTGATAAACTGATCCGATTTTTTCATCTCTACACACTGATCGGCGGAATGCCAGAAGTTGTGGAAAATTATTCAAAAGACCGGGAACTGGCAGACCTGCAGCCAATTTATGAAAAAATCATGAGCCTGTTCCAGGAAGAGTCAGATACTATTTCTCCGTCAAAGAAAAGCAGGGAACTCAACCGGGATACTTTTCAAAACGCCTTTCCTTATGCCTCGATGCGAATCAGTTTCCACCATTTCGGGAATACATCGTCACGAAGCCGTGAAACAGGCAGGTCATTCCGCACGCTGGAAGAGTTGCTTCTCCTGAACCTGGTCTATCCGTGCACATCAACAATAATGCCAACCCATCCCGACAAAAAGAAATCTCCCCGGTTGCAGTTGATTGATACCGGACTCGTCAACTACTCAACCGGCATCCAGAAACAGATCTTTGAGGTTAACGACCTGCTTTCAATCTTCGACGGACAAATTGCCCGTCATGTGGTTGGACAGGAGATCCTTGCAGTGGGAAACGGGGATGCAACCGGGCTTCATTTCTGGGTTCGCGACAAAGCACAATCAACTGCTGAAGTCGATTTTATTATTCTCTATGAAGATTTAATAATTCCCGTGGTTTTGAAATCCGGTGAACCGGGAAGATTGCGTTCGCTTCATCAATTCATGGACGCTGCACCACATCCTTTTGCAGTAAGGCTTTGGGCACATCAGCTTTCCATCCAGCAAGCAAAAACAATAAAAGGAAAGAAATTCTTCCTGATAAGTCTGCCGTATTTCCTGGCGGGTAGGATTGCGGAGCATCTGGAGGGGTTTATAAGGCTGGTGAAGAGTTAAGGCAAAAGGTAAGGTTATACTTTTGGCTATTTTGGATCTGTCTTGCCATTTTAGATTTACCATTTTACATCTTACGTACGGTCAGGGTAAAAACACATTGATGTGTATATTTCATGCAAGCTTCCTCATTCAATCAAAAGTATACTGCATGAAACGTCTACCGCTCCCAAGCTTTACAGTGATTTGCACAGCTTTTTTCATATTAATATTCTGCTCTGCCGCTGCTCAGTTTTTCACTGAAATATTAGGCCGACCAACGGATTCCTCAATTTCTATAAACTTCCTGGCTGATCAGAACACAGATGTATATTGGGAATACGGCACTTCTCCGGGATCTTATAGTCTTTCCACGACTCAGTTTGCCGTTGAGAAGGATTCAGCGATTGAAGTTGATTTCACAAACCTTCTTCCCGATACAAAATATTTTTACAGAACACGGTACAGGGCTGGCGGCAGCTCAACCTCATTCCTTTCAGGCACGGAACATCATTTCAATACACAGCGGGCATCCGGAAGTACTTTCACATTTACAATTGAAGCAGATGAGCATCTGTATGATAAAAAAGGGGTCTGCAGCTTACACCAGGTATGTATTGCAAACCAGGCAACGGATGATCCGGATTTCATGCTCACCCTGGGTGACATTTTCGGAGACGATCATCATCCTTATGACATCACAGCTTCCGAAATGGATTCCTTGCACAAATTTTACCGGCCCTATCTCGGCAGTATCTGTCATTCGGTTCCTCTCTTCATCTGCCTCGGAAATCATGAAGGAGAAAAAGATTTTTACCTGCATCAGACTCCCCCTGAAAATATCGCAGTCTATGCAACACTTTCCAGGAAGTCATATTATCCGAATCCATCTCCGAATAACTTCTATAGCGGCAATCCTGACACAGAGCTCTTTGGAATGGGAAATCCGGAAAATTACTACGCATGGACATGGGGAAATGCCTTGTTTGTTGTGTTGGATGTTTACAGATATGACTCTGATACTTCCGCTAAACCAACAAACTGGGAATGGACGCTGGGTTTTCCTCAATATACATGGCTGAAAAACACGCTGGAATTGAGCGATGCACAGTACAAATTTGTTTTTGCACATCATACGCGGGGAGAAGGAAGAGGCGGGATCACGACTGCCAGGTATTTTGAATGGGGCGGTTATGAAGCAAATGGCACTACATGGGGATTCTCCGCCAACCGCCCGGGATGGGTCAAACCCATTCATCAGTTATTTGTTGATAACGGGGTCAATATTTTCTTCCAGGGACATGACCATCTTTTTGCTCATGAAGTTTTGGATGGTGTTGTTTACCAGGAAGTTCCGATGCCAAGTGATTCCACCTACGAAATCGGGATGCTGGCAAATGCGGGTGCCTATGTTTCCGACACAATAGGTGGTTCCGGACATTTGAAGGTCACGGTTTCTCCGTCGTGTGTCCAGGTAGATTTCATCAGGGCCTATCTGCCGGCTGATACATTGAACGGAAATCATCACAATCGTGAGGTTGCATTCAGTTATACAATCGGGACATGTCCCTCTCAGGGAATCGATGATCAGATTGAAACCCCAATAGTTAACGTTTTTCCAAATCCGGTAACAGATAAAATAACAATAAGTTTATCAGAAGATATTAAACACTTTCAAATCAGTTTGATCAATACTTTAGGCCAAGTCCTTCTGCAAACACAATCAAAAACTGTTGATGTGGGTAGGATTCAGAATGGGATTTATTTTTTACATGTCAGAGCAGCTAATTTTGATGTGAAAAAAAAGCTGATTATTTATCGGTAAATTTTAATGTCCAACTGAATCTTTTGTGGCGTAATACCCATCTTCATCTGAGAAATTCGTCTGACTACACAGAGTAACTAATCTGATACATGGAAGATGCAGCATTAATTGGGAAGTTAAAAACTGGCGACAAAACCGGTTTTACTGAATTGATGCATCTCTATTCCGGCAGGGTGATCAACACCTGCTACAAATTCTTACTGGATAAAGAAGATGCAGAAGATCTTTCACAGGAAGTTTTCATTGAAGTGTTTCAGTCCATCCGTTCATTTCGCGGGGATGCAAAATTGTCTACCTGGATTTACCGAATCGCAGTATCAAAAAGCCTGGATGAAATAAAAAGACGGAAGCGACAAAAACGCATCACATCCATTGGGAAAATATTACATCTCGATGAAGTTGCTCAATGGATTGCAGGAGGTGTAATGCCAGATAAATTGATGGGAGAAAAGGAAAACATGAGGGAAATCATGGAGGCTTTAAATAAACTTCCTGATAGTCAGCGGGTGGCATTTACATTGAGCAAAATTGATGGATATACCAACAAGGAAATTGCAGAAATCATGAAATCCACAACCGATGCTGTTGAATCGCTTGTATTTCGTGCAAAGAAGAAGATGACACGGGAGCTTGAAATAATTCTGAAAAAATAATCGTAAAAAAGTGCCGGCATAGAAGTTTTTTATCGTCAAATAAAACAATGATGAAAGATTCAGCATCACATAGCAAAGCAGAACAAGCACTCCGGACGTTTGAATCGCTCGGGAATATTCAGCCATCCGCTGGCTGGGACCAGTCGCTGATGATAAAACTTTCATCTGCAAAGCCCTCTTCAAATTCAAGATCATTAATCACAGGTTATACCTTGATCCTTCTGTTTTTTGTGCTCATGAACATTGGATTCTTTCTGGGAGCAGTGATTCATGATTCGCATAAAAGTATTTACCGGAACAATGAACTCCAGATAATTTCAAATGAGCTATTGATTAATCCGACTTCTTTAAACAATTGACCCATGGACATTTTCAAGCAGAAAAAAAATTTGGTTCTCATCATCATTGTCCTCTCTTTGCTGAATTTATTTATGATTGGTGCTTTTATGCTGAAGGATTTTTTCCATAAACCGCCACCGCCTTTGCATTCGCAGGATCAACATGAAGTATCCAATATTTTGCAGAAGGATTTGGGCTTAACAGAAAAACAGGCTGAACAGATAGATAAGCTGCGGTCTGATTTTTTCGAAAAAGAGCAATTTTTATCCGCTCAGATAAGCGCCGGAAGGGATTCAATGAATATGGCAATGTTTAATAAAATCACAGATGAAGATCTGGTCAAGTCTTTGGCAAAAAAAATTGCCGACAATGAATACAGGATGGAGTTATTACGATTTGAGCAGGCAAAACAATTCAAATTAATCTGCACACCTGAACAGATGGATAAATTTGAAGGGTTGGTCAAAGAAGTTCGCGACTATTTCAAACCCGAAAATCAACCAAAACGAAAATGATTTTTTCCTATTCTCATCAAAAAATAAAAATGTGTTAACCCAACTTAGACTTTACTTATGAAAAAAATTCTTTTCCTTGCAGGTTTTTTCCTTTTTGCAATTTCCTCTTTTGCCCAGGAATGTTTCATGGTATCCACTGAAACCAGGTATTGGGACAATGCAGGAACCTATTCCGGGTATACCTTATTCGGAACCCGCGGAACATCTTACTTAATAGATTTTGAGGGATATGTAATCCACACCTGGAACATTGGTACGAACCCGCGCTTTACAGAAGGGGGAACACTACTTGATGCAGTTGGCGGCAACCCAAGCAATCAGAATGTGTGGAAAGAGCTTGACTGGGCCGGCAATGCATTATGGCAATATTCCGAAACCCGCTCAAATTATCATGGGCACCATGATTTTGCCAAGATATACAATCCCAAACTCGGAGACTCAACTTTCATCTACATTGCGAATAAAGACCTTACCGCACAACAATGTCTTGATGCCGGATGCGACCCTTCACACAATTACACCGGAGCCCAGATGGATGCGATCGTAGAAGTTGATATGCAGGGAAATGTCGTTTGGGAATGGTGCTTCTTTGACCATGTAGTTCAGGATATAGACCCAACTAAACCCACTTATGGGGTCATTGCAGATACTCCCGGCAGGATTGACCTGAATTTGCGGGGCAATCCGGTAAAAAGTGATTGGATGCACTGCAATTCCCTTGATTATAACCAGACTCTCGATTTAATGGTCGTTAATTCGGTTCATGGCGAATTTTATGTGATTGATCATGGAAACACATTTGTTCCTAACAATCCGGTTAGCAGTATTGCACTTGCTGCCAGTAGCCTGGGTGACTTTCAATATCGTTTCGGCGATCCTGCTAAATACGACCAGGGCGATCCTCCTTCGGTACTGGATAACTGGGAGAAAGCAACAGCAGGAAATAAGCAACTTGGAGGTTCTCATGATATCCAATGGATAAAGACAGGATTGCCCGGTGAGGGGAATTTTCTGGTTTTTAACAATGCAGAAAACCTTTTTGAACTTACACCGCAGTCATACATAATAGAAATAAACCCCTTTTTAAACGCTGTAGGAGTAAATACGGGCAATTTCGTCAATCCTCCAGATGCCGGTTACAACATTGTAAACTCTCCTGATGCCAATCTTATGAAGGAAAAGAAAAATATTTCAAAACAGGTTGTCTGGAGATATTCCAGTAAAAATAACACCTCCTTCTACAGTACTATCGGCTCAAGTGCTCAGCGATTACCCAATGGGAATACCCTGGTTTGTTCCATGAATGATGGACATTTCTTTGAAGTAGCACCCACTGACACCGCCATTGTCTGGGAATATATCAATCCAATGACCCGTGATGGAATAAAGAAAATAAAAGTGGATAATTATCCTACTTATAACGGTGTCTTCAGAGCGTACAGGTACGCAGCCGATCATCCTGCGCTTGTTGGTCATGACCTGACTCCTGGTCCCACAATGACCGGAGCAACGCCAAATTACTGGACCCCGGGAGACATCACTGCCGTTAAGAATGAGGAACATCGGGTTATCCAAGACGATGTTCTTGACCAGAACTATCCAAACCCGTTTACCTATTCAACTACCATAGAATTCGAAATTGCTGAATCCAAACAGGTAAGTGTCGTGATCTATGATTTTTCCGGAAATCATGTTAAATCATTGCTGAATACAAGATATCCAAAGGGGAAATATTCCCTGACCTGGGACGGTACCAATGACAATTCCCAGCACGTGGCAAGCGGTATGTATTTTTATATTCTGATGGCTGACAATCACACTTTGAGTAAGAAAATGATCTATTGCAGGTAGTCCTAACCCATAACTCATTATACCATGAAAACAATTATCCTCATCTTGATTTTTGGATTGCTTGCAGAACTTTCCATTTCACAAGAAATGCCCGTAAACAAAGTATCCGATTCCGGGAAAACCCAAACAAAATTATCTATAAAAGCCGGCCAGTCGCTGACCTTTCAAACCATCAATGAATCCCTGATTCCAAAGGGAGATTATGTGATGGGAGACCATTTCGGTTTTGTCGATCCAAATCATCCCAGTGATGAGACGCCCATCCATACGGTGTCGATCGATTCATTTTACATGGCCAAGAACCTGACCACCAACCAGCAATTCCTTCTCTTCCTGAACTCGATGCTGGCTGCCGGTTCCATCCATGTGCAGAACAACCGGGTTTACATGACCGGTGATACCAATACGCTCTGTTATACATATCAGTATGCCTACTATTACAGCATCGGCTATAACGGGACCTCTTTCAGCATTGCCGATTTCAGAGCGAATCACCCGGTTGTTGGTGTGATGTGGTACGGCGCAGCGCTATACTGCAACTGGCTGAGCCAGCAGAACGCGTTGCAGAGCTGTTACAACACCCAGACCTGGATCTGCGATTTCATAAAGACCGGATACCGGCTTCCCACGGAGGCCGAATGGGAATATGCGGGACGGGGCGGACATACGAACCCTTACTACAACTATCCGAACGGAAATTCAATCGACGTAACAGAGACAAACCTGCCGGATTCGGGAGATCCTTACGAAACCGGCGCCTATCCATTGACAACACCAGTAGGGTTTTATGATGGAATGTTGAAATATAAATCTGACTACAACTGGCCAGGAAGTATGACAAGCTACCAGACATCAGCCGGTGTCAATGGTTTTGGCCTTTATGATATGGAAGGAAATGTGTGGCAATTTGTCAACGACTGGTACAGCCAGAACTATTACAGTGTAAGTTCAACAGATAATCCGACAGGTCCTTCAACAGGAAGCACCATGCCCGATGGCAAATCATACAGGGGTATGCGCGGAGGAAACTGGTATAATGGCGATGTTATCAGTGGTGTAAATGACGGACATTCGCGGATTTCAAACCGCAATCCCTCCTACTATCGCGGACCGCAGGATCCGTATCATCCGTGGTACCATGTAGGTTTCCGGGTCGCCAGAGGGTTTACAAGCACTTCTCCCGGTACAACCAATACTGTCGGCCTGTTCCT
Source organism: uncultured Bacteroidales bacterium (assembly GCA_903915465.1). Classification (GTDB taxonomy): domain Bacteria; phylum Bacteroidota; class Bacteroidia; order Bacteroidales; family FEN-979; genus FEN-979. The sequence continues at coordinate 57,440 of CAIWTA010000046.1, forward strand.
GAATGATACCATAAATGCTTGTGCCGGTTATACTTTATTTGCGCCCAAGCACAACACTATGACTTACCTGATCAATAATGAGGGAAGAAAAGTTCATCAGTGGACGGCAAGTACCTACAATCCGGGACAATCTGTTTACCTTCTGGAGAACGGCAATCTGCTCAGGACATGTCAGGTTATGGGACAGCTCGGTTCAGGAGGCGGTGAAGGCGGCAGGCTCGAAGAATATAACTGGAACGACAGCCTGGTCTGGCAGTTTAACTATTCCACTGCCAACTACACGCAGCACCATGATGTGAAACGTCTGGCAAACGGGAATATCATTATGCTGGTAGTGGAGAAAAAACTATATGCAGATTTGATTGCAGCAGGATTTAATCCGAGTAACTTCCAACCGGATATCCAGCAAAAAGGATACATGCTTCCCGATTATGTGGTAGAGATACACCCGACACCACCGCTTGGGGGAACCATTGTGTGGGAATGGCATGTTTGGGATCACTTAATACAGGATTATGATGCCACAAAATCAAATTACGGGGTCGTCAATGCTCACCCTGAACTGATTGATTGTGATGGTGACCGCCGGAAACTTCCATTATTCTGGAACCACATGAATTGCATTGATTATAATCCGGTACTTGACCAGATTGTTTTAAGTGTGAGAGGGAACAGCGAATTGTGGGTAGTGGATCACAGCACTACAACAGCACAATCTGCATCTCATAGTGGCGGCGCGCACGGCAAAGGCGGCGACCTTCTTTACCGATGGGGAAATCCTCTGACATATGGCGCCGGAAACGTAAGCAATGAAAAATATTTTGAACAACACGATGTGGAATGGGTCAAACCTGGTTGTCCGGGGGCAGGTAACTTAACCTGTTTTAATAATGGTGTCGGCCGGAATTACTCCACTATTGATGAGATCACTCCACCGGTTGATGCGAATGGCAACTATACACTGGCTTCAGGATCTGCATTTGGCCCAACTGCTCTTTCATGGACCTATCAGGCAACTCCTCCATCATCCCTTTTTGCTCATGATATATCCGGAGCACAGCGTTTACAAAACGGGAATACCTTGATTGATGACGGACCTACAGGAACATTTATTGAAGTCACATCAGCCGGAGCTGTTGTATGGAAGTATATCAACCCCACCACAAATTCCGGGCCTGTCACCCAAGGTGACACTTTACCACATGATCCTACCCATCCGGAAGAAACAATGAATTCTGTGTTCAGGGTTTACAGATATGCTCCAAGTTATCCGGCATTTAGTGGGAAAGATATGACGCCAGGTGATTTTATCGAACTTTACCCGTCAAAAACAGTAAATATGACAATCCTGCTTGAAGGACTCTATGCAGGAAATGGGACAATGAACCAGGCGCAAGATGCTATCGGACCTCACTGGACAAGCCCAATTGTGGATAAAATTACAGTCGAATTGCACAGCGGGTCAAATTATGCAAACATCCTTTATAGTACTTCGAATGTCTCTTTAAATGCAGATGGAACAGCTTCTTTTACTTTACCATCATACTATTCAGGGAATTATTATGTGACGATTAAGAACCGTAACCATATCCTGACTTCAACCGCGCTGCCGGTATCTTTTGGGTCTTCGGCAGTCAGCTATAAATTTGATGCCCCGGCGAAATCATACGGGCCCAATATGTTACTGATGGGAGACGGTGCCTATGCATTCTACGGAGGCGATGTAAACCAGGATGGACTTGTGGATGGAGGAGATTTATCTGACATCGCTAATCTTTCCACATTAGCTGCCAGCGGGTATCTGCCGGAAGATGTAAATGGGGATGGGCTGATTGATGGTTCCGACTTGTCTGCTGCCGGCAACAATGCTGATATTGCTATTGGAGCACTTACTCCATAAAATAATTATTGAAACCCTGCTTCTTGAATTATCAAAAAATTATTGACCAAGATGTAAATTTGGAAAAATATACTTTTAACATTTATCCATGAAGTACTTTTCATTATTTATTTTTATGCTATCTGCCAGCAGCAATCTAATCTTCAGTCAGAATTTCACTGAGATATTAGGCCGCCCAACGGATTCCTCAATTTCTATAAACTTCCTGGCTGATCAGAACACAGATGTGTATTGGGAATATGGCTTCTCTTCAGGTGCCTATCCTTTTTCCACTGGCAACTTTGTTGCGGTAAAGGATACAACTCTTGAAGCTGATTTTACCGACTTGATGCCTGATCATAAATATTATTATAGAACAAGGTACAGAGTGAACGGCAGTTCAGCTTCCTTTACAAATGGCCCGGAACATACTTTCCATACTTCCCGGATACCTGGATCTACATTCACCTTCGCAATTGAGGCCGATCCGCACTTAGACACCAATTCAATACCTGCCGCCTACTCATTGACACTTCAAAACATACTGGTAAAAAATCCCGATTTCCTGCTCGACCTCGGGGATATCTTCATGTCGGAAAAGTTTCCGCCCGTTACTCAACAAACAATCACCGCCCGTCACCTGCTTTACAGGTCTTACTACGGCTCGGTTTGCCACTCTGTTCCGCTTTTCATCGTGATCGGAAATCATGAAGGAGAGAATGGTTGGGTCCTTAACGGAACCGCAGATTGTCTGCCTGTGATGGCCGCAAATACCAGGAAAATGTATTATCCGAATCCATTCCCCGATGGATTTTATTCGGGTGATACAATTGCCGAAAACTTCGTAGGGCTTCGTCAGAACTATTATGCATGGGAATGGGGAAATTCATTGTTCATTGTTTTGGATCCATACTGGTACACAATTACCAAGCCGGAATGGGGATGGACACTGGGAGAAGACCAGTACAACTGGTTTAAGAATGTTATCACGACGAGCCATGCAAAATTCAAGTTTATCTTCTGTCATCAATTAGTTGGTGGAGATGGCAACGATGGCCGCGGTGGAACAGAATACTCCGGCTTCTTTGAAATGGGTGGAAAAAATGTTGATTCATCCTGGGGATTTGATACGCACCGTCCGGGCTGGGGCAAAACTATTCATGAACTGATGGTTGAAAGTAATGCAACAATCTTCTTTCATGGACATGATCATTGCTATGCAAAACAAGACATGGACGGAATCGTGTACCAGGAAGTACCTCAGCCTTCTTCAAGAAATATAACAAATATTACTGGCACACAATACGGTTATGTGAATGGCGTCCTGATGCCAAGCCGGGGCTATCTTCTCGTCACAATCACAGATTCAAGCGCAAAAGTCGATTATATCAGGACATTTCTTCCCAATGAGGAGAGTGCATCTCATACCAATGGCGAAATAGCCTATTCTTATACCATTGCCTCCCATCCTTCTGCAATTGAAGAAAAAAAAGATGAATCATCATCATTTCAGCTATCTCAGAATTGTCCGAACCCATTTAATCAGGAAACATCAATAAATTATAAAATCCTGCAGGCTGAAAAAGTTCAGATAAAAGTCTATGATTTGTTTGGAAGAGAAATTTCGACACTTGTTGATCAATATCTGCAACCCGGAAATTATGCTGTTCCGTTAAGTTCAGAGAAATCATCACTGAGAGGAGGAATCTACTGTTACCGGATTACCTGCGGAAATTATTCGAAGAGTATGAAAATGATTTGTATTAAATAAATTTAACCGGAACCTTTATGATTTGCTTAAAACAAAAAATGATCATCGCAATAGTAATTGCCGGATTATTTTCCCCGCAGGGTTTTGCGCAGAAACTTCTTCCATTCAGGCTGTCTGATTCAGGACAAACCGGCAGCTACACCTCAACCCCGGGAGAAGATGCTGATTTCATCATGAATCCTTTATCATTTACCGATAACGGGGATGGAACCATCACTGACAATAACAGTTTATTGATGTGGCAGAAAACCGATGGCGGTGAAATGACCTTTGAAAATGCAGTCACATATTGCAGTGATCTGACGCTGGGAGTCTTCAGTGACTGGCGACTTCCCACGAGCATCGAATTATTCAGCATCAACCATTACAACCATCTCAATCCTGCGCTTGACACGAACTATTTTACGAAAACCTTAGCACAGTATTGGTGGACCAGCGAGACACAAGTGGATGATCCTTCAAAAGTGTGGGTTGTCAATGCCGGAGGTGGAATCGGGGCGCATCCGAAAACAGAAACTTTGAGTGCCGGAGGAACAAAGCTGTTTCATGTGAGAGCTGTAAGAAATCCTGTATCAACAACGTTTCCAGTATCTCACTTTACTGACAACGAAAACGAGACTATCACCGATAACTTTACAGGACTGACCTGGCAGAAAATCCAATCCTCAAATGCCATGACCTGGGAAGAAGCGCTCGCATACAGCAACAGCTTATCATTTGCAGGTAAATCAGATTGGAGATTACCCAATGTCAAGGAGTTGCAATCTTTGAATGATGTTGCATTATTCAAACCATCCTTCAATAAAAATTATTTCACTAATGTACTTTCAGGAAATTACTGGTCTTCAACGACAATGATCAACGCATTATCGAGAGCATGGGACATCAATGTTGACTATGGGATTGTTTCATACAATGAAAAAACAGTTCCGGAAAATGTAATTGTCGTAAGGGGCGGGCTTGACAACAAGGAACTCAATATCAATGAAGTGTCCGTTCCTGGCGGTGAATATGAAATGGGTGACCACAATGGCCACTACGATCCCAGTCATCCAAATGATGAAATACCGGTTCATCTGGTAAAAGTTGATTCCACTAATATGTCGACGACTGAAACAACGAATCAGCAGTTCCTGGCATTTCTGAATTCATCTTTGTTATCCGGAATAATTGAAGTTAGCAACAACCGTGTGCATCTTACCGGAGATACCAATACCTTATATATCACCCATCAGAATGCTTCATATTACAGTATTGGTTTTGACGGGAATGTATTTTCAATGTCTGATTTCAGGGGAAACCATCCTGTTGTGGGTGCAATGTGGTTTGGCGCTGCTGCTTTTTGCAACTGGTTAAGCAATAATAATGGATTGCAGGAATGTTATGATCTTCCTTCGGGAGATTGCGATTTTTCGCTTGATGGTTATCGACTTCCGACGGAAGCAGAATGGGAATATGCAGGAAGAGGCGGTCATTTGAATCCATATTATAAATTTCCTAATGGGAATGTGGTTGATGTTACCCAGGCAAACCTGCCGAATTCGGGCGATCCTTATGAAACAGGAGATTATCCGTTGACGACCCCTGTTGGATTTTATGATGGAAATCTTAAGCTGAAGTCAGAATATAACTGGCCTTCAGGTGCGACAAGTTATCAGACATCCAATAGTGCAAATGGTTTCGGATTGTTTGATATGCAGGGGAATGTCTGGGAGTTTTTGAATGACTGGTATGGCAACGACTATTACAGCAGCAGCCCCTATGATAATCCCACAGGTCCTGCCACAGGATCGATCATGCCGGATGGTAAGCCATACAGGAGCATGCGAGGTGGAAACTGGTACAATGGTATCGATTCGAACAATGTAAATGACGGGCATTCGAGAGTATCCAACCGCGATCCTTCCTATTTCCGCGGTCCCCAGGATCCAAACCACCCCTGGTATCATGTTGGATTTCGTGTGGCAAGAAATTATTCACCGCTGACAGGAATTGGTGAAAATGGGAATGCACAGCCCGAAACATTCAAGCTGGCACAAAATTACCCGAATCCATTTAACCGCCTGACAACCATTCGGTTTTATGTTCCGTATGTTTCAGATATTATCATAAAAGTCAGCAATACATTTAACCAGGAAGTTACAAGATTGGTTGATGGGATGAAGAGCCCGGGATGGTATTCAGTTGCATGGGATGGCAGCAGGGTCAGAAGTGGAGTTTACTTTTGTACATATTCTGATGGAACTCATCAGTCGACCATTAAGATGATTGTGATAAAATAACATTATCTGCGAAACAACTATATAACTAATTGGAAAAGATTAATAACCAAGCATCTACAATTCTTCTATTTACACATGCGCTCAGGCCGCGCGGGCCTCGTCACCCCAACGCAGCTGCGCCCAGTGCTATCTCACTTCGTTCGATTCACGCCTTCGGCGTGACCGCACTGGTCAAGGCTGCTTATGTGGTGACTGGTATTTTCTTTCGTTCTTTCTTTTGGTGGAAGCAAAAGAAAGTACAATTGACCAAAAAGTTATTATTCTTGATGTTCCTCTATTTTTCTATAGGTGGGCCACTCTGGGAGAAACTAAATACCGATTATATACCAACAATCTAGCATCAGGAAGAAAGTCAATAATTGTAACTAAACAGAGGATCTTATGAAAACGAAAATCATTTTTGCCACGATCATAGCTTTGGGAATTGGATCAGCTTTCGGGCAAACCAGAACTCTCGGCCTGTTCATTAACGATACTGTGAATGCTTTCAAAGGCTATACCTTATTCGCACCCAAACATAATACAATGACTTACCTTATCGACAACGAAGGACGGAAATGTCACGAGTGGTCTGCAAGCACTTATAATCCCGGGCAATCTGTTTACCTCCTTGAAAACGGCGACCTTCTGAGAACCTGTCAGGTTATGGGGTCGCTTGGTTCTGGCGGAGGTGAGGGCGGAAGAATCGAAGAATATGACTGGGAGGATAACCTGGTCTGGCAATTTGATTTTTCAACTGACAACTATACCCAACACCATGATGTAAAAAAGCTGCCGAACGGCAATATTATCATGCTGGTGGTGGAGAAGAAACTTTATGCAGATGTTATTGCAGCAGGGTTCAATCCCAACAATTTCCAGCCTGAGATTCAGCAAAAAGGATATATGCTTCCCGATTATGTGGTGGAAATACATCCGACACCACCTGTTGGCGGGACTATTGTGTGGGAATGGCACGTATGGGATCATCTGATTCAGGATTATGATGCCACCAAATCAAATTATGGCGTTGTAACTTCTCATCCAGAATTAATTGATTGTGACGGCGATCACCGGAACCTGCCACTTTTCTGGAATCATATGAACTGTATTGATTACAATCCGGCTTTTGATCAGATCGCATTAAGCGTAAGAGGAAACAGCGAAGTATGGATCATTGATCACAACACAACAACAGCACAAGCAGCCGGTCATACCGGAGGCGCGCATGGAAAAGGTGGTGATCTTCTTTACCGTTGGGGAAATCCGTTGACCTATGGCGCAGGGAACATCAATGATCAGAAATATGATGAACAGCATGATGCAGAGTGGGTGAAACCTGATTGCCCGGGAGCAGGAAATATTACCTGTTTTAATAATGGTGTGAACAGGAACTATTCTTCAATTGATGAGATAACACCTCCGGTTGACCTGAGCGGCAACTATACTTATGTTTCCGGATCAGCATTTGGCCCGGCAAACCTTACATGGACATACGTTGCAACTCCTCCGGAATCACTATTTGCCCATGACATCTCAGGTGCCCAGCGTCAGCAGAATGGGAATACGCTGATCTGCAACGGCCCTCTCGGTACTTTTACGGAAGTCACAACAACCGGAGATATCGTATGGAAATATGTCAACCCCGTTGACAATACCGGTCCGTTATATCAGGGTGATACAGTTCCACATGATCCAACACATCCCGAAGAGACACTGAATTCAGTATTCAGGGTATACAGGTATCCTCCGGATTATGCAGGGCTCCTTGGTAGAGATTTGACTCCGGGAGATTATATCGAATTGTATCATGTAGGGATTGGGGATGCCATCAATAATAATTCAGGGTTCAGGCTGGATCAGAACTTCCCGAATCCTGTTTCTTCCTCAACCTTCATCACGTTTCATCTTGGAGAAAAAAGCCATATCTGTCTGGCATTAAAGAATGTCTTTGGACAGGAATTGGCTGTTTTTGTTAATGGTACAATGAATGCCGGGGATCACAAAATCAAATTTGAAACCCAAAATCTCCCTGCAGGGATTTACTTCTACACACTATCAGCCGGAAGTTATACTGAAACAAAAAGGATGATGAAGATCAGATAGCAAAATTTTCACATTTTGCCATCTTCACATCTTGCATTTGTTTTTTACATTTCTCATTTCATCTTTCTCTCCCGGTTTTGTCGTAATTTGCGATCAAATTTGATAAAACAATAAAACCCGGGTTATGAAAAGAATCATCTTATTTTTGGTGGTGATTTTTGGGATACTTTTCGGGAAAACCCTCGCAACCCTTTAGGGCAAATATGAATTGACCTAAAAAAGATTACATTTATCAAGAGATAAGAGGAAACAGGATTTTGAACCTATAAATAATAATAGCCATGAAAAACAAGACGGTATTACAATTTTCATTCATTCTTGTGGCGTTAATATTTCAGATGCTGAAAACCAACGCTCTGGAGATAAGCAATACTCCCGGTGGGATCATTATGCAATCCAATGAAATGATTGATCACCTGATAACCGGAAATGATTTAATAGTGGATTACGATAACTTGGATCCTGAAAACATTGACTTTCCAGAGTCTGCAATTACATTTTCCTCTGAAATCAGTTCAAAAGGCCCATTGGATTACTATGAGCGACTTTTTTATACATGTAAAGTCTGGGGTTTTGTCAAATACTTTCATTCTGAAACAGCAAACTGTTCCATCAATCTCGACAGCATACTTATACAAAAATTACCATCTATACAAGCAGCAACCAGCAATGCAGTATTTAACCAAATTCTGCTCGATCTGATCAACAGCCCGGGTGAAACAGCTCTTCCCGCTATTCCTTTACCTGTCATTCCCGACAGTTTGATGTACAACTTAAACCTTGGATGGATTCAGAATACTGTGTTTTCACAACAAGTTAAGAATGCACTTGATACCATCAGGGTAAGATTCAGACCACGGCCACATTGCCTCGTTGGGGAAGCTTTTGTTAATGGAAACCCCACTTTTGATACAGACATTCTTTATAACAATACCGCTGGTATTTACCCGGATGAAGCCTTCCGTGTTCTTGCCTTATTCAGATATTGGAATATTCTGAATTATTTTTATCCCTATAAAAACATTATTGATCAGGACTGGGATGTAACACTTTCTGAGGTTTTGCCTTTATTTGTTGATGCCCAAACAGCTGTAGACTACAACAAAGCCATCATGATAATTGCGAAGCGGATCAACGATTCACATGCTTTCACCATGGGGGGTGTTACGAATTCAATTATTGGATCATATTATCCCCGGTTTTCCATTGGCTTTTTTGAAAATGAAACTGTTATTACTAAGGTTGATCCTTCAGTTGCCGGAATTAAAGCAGGAGACATCATCCGTTACATGGATGGAATTGAAATTAGTACGTTGCGGGATAGTATCGGAACTTATACACATGGTTCCAACAACCTTGCTGTTTCTTCTAATGTTCACGATGATATTCTTCTTGGCCCTTACGGCATTTTCGACATTACTGTTGAAAATGAAACCGGCATTCATCAGTACACACTGCAAAGGAATTGGTCTTACACAGGATACAACAATTTCCTTCAAAATACCGGTCCGGTTTGGTATGATACTACATTGAACCAGACCTGTAATTTTGGATATGTTGATATGGGTCGCCTGACTACGGCTCAGGTCGGAGATATGATGAGCGACCTTTGGAATACAAATGCCATAATTTTTGATATCCGGAATTATCCTCAGGGAACCTTGTGGGACCTGGTAAACTATCTTTTCGTGCAACCGATACAAATTGCAAGCTTCACCATTCCTGATCATTATTATCCCGGTGTGTTATTCTGGCTTGATGAGTTTATCGGCAGTTACAACACGGAAGTTTATCAGGGAAAGCTGATCATTTTGTTTGATATACGTACCCTCAGTCAGGCGGAATATACCTGCATGGGGCTGGAACAGCATCCAGGCTCGATTAAAATAGGGAGCCAGACGATGGCAGCAGACGGAAATGTATCTCTTATCTATCTGCCTGGCAGCATTACTTCTTATTTTACCGGATTGGGGACGTTTTACCCGGATTATACACCTACCCAGCGGGTCGGTATAATTCCGGACATTGAAATCTGGCCGACTATTGAGGGAATCAGACAAGGAAAAGATGAGGTTCTCGAGTATGCTTTGAATTGCGATTTGGTTGGGATAGAAAAAATGAATTATTCCAATGAAAATTTAAACATCTATCCAAATCCATTTGTAAATTCAACCTGCCTGGAATATTCTTTATCACACAATTCAAATGTTAAACTTGAAATCTATGATATCAGGGGAAAGGTTATTTCGCTTCTTCTTGATGAGATACAGCCAGCCGGAAAATATTCAGTGGAAATCAGCGGATCAGCATTACCGGCAGGGATGTATTATTGCCGGCTGATAACCGGAAACAGGGTAATAACGAAAAAATTTATAAAAAACAATTAACCCATTAGCTGTGATGGCAGGCATTTAGAGATTATTTTGACTTGCTTTTTGAAAAATAGTACCTCCAGTCAAATGCCAATCTTAACCCTATGAACCAGGTTGTTTTTACGGTAGGTGCAGCTGCATCTTCAGGAAATTTTACGTGAACTTTCGCTGGAATATCAATACCCGCGTTTATCTGTAGTACCAGACTTGCACTTTGCCTGGCTGAAAAAGTCCGCATGGGTCGGTATTCCAGAATAGGAAAATCAATTTGAGTGGAATACATAGAAGTTAATACATCGTTGTCTGGGTTAGTATTATCAGGTAGTATAAATGCATCGCGGGTAGCACCTGAGCCATACACACAGACTCCAATTTCCCGTCCAAGAATAAACTGAAACCTTCCGATGGGAGTTACCATACCTGATTGCCATGGAATAAGACCTCCATTCCCTGACGCAACTACCATTTTATCAAATGCAGTTCGTGAAGCCAACAATAGTATCGGGCCTGCAATTAACAAATCTCCCGGTATTAAAAAGAATGGCAGGCGTATACGGGCGTAAAAGGCGTCACGGCTGGGGATCGCTGAAAAAATTGATCCAAATTGTTTGAGATCCGGGGTTTTGTCAAATTTCATTGTAGAAGCGCCATCCAAACGCCAGCCCAGTTCCAGAAATGTAAGACCATCTCCGGATTCATTCAGCACGCCCTCCATTCCCAGTCCAACACGTATTGCCAGTTCAAGCCCTGGCACAACCCCTGATGTGTTTTGAGGTTTTCCAAATCCGCTTCCTATAAGAGAAACTCTTGCGGCCGGTGAAATTCCAATGAATGGCCCGATTTCAGATCGAAACCGCGGAAGCTCCCCAAAGCCTGTAGCCAGACCTGGAATTGCAGTGTTGATTAAAACAAGATTAATTAGTTCAGAAATTGCCGGATCAAGGTTGCGTGAAGTCATATAAATTGCTTTACCGACATTTAGTGTGTCCGGAGAAAATGATCCTGGTTTGTCATCGATAAATCTCAATTCTTCTTTTCCGCTTGCAGCGTCAAGAATTTGTTGCAGGCTCAATCTAACTGCAAATGCAGCCCTTTCTGCATCCTCTGGTTGCATGTAGGCATCTCCCATAAGCACCACCCGATCACCTTTCCAGGTTGTTACTTCCAACCCCTTTTCATTATAATAATCGTGCGTTCCTTTTCGCTGGGAGGCATCACCCCAAACACCAGCCACATGCCCTGAGGCAAACCCGTCTTCCAGAAAATGCGATGCGAAGGCTTCATCTGCAAGTGCTGCTAAAGCAAGTGCTGAATATTGTTCTGACGTTAAAACTTCTGTTGATAACCTTTTGGCTTTCATCAGGGCAGTGGCATGAAACCATTTGTAGGTGCCAATTACGTTCATTACACAACCTCCTTTGAAACAGGTATCAAAGTAAGCATTTGCAGAAATATTTACACATGGAAGGGCAAGCATAAAGTGTCCGTTGTTTGCACTTGCCCTGGATATATATTCAGGGTCGACCCGAAGAAGCCGGATGTCCGAATCTCTTAACTTATTGATACGTACACTCCTGGTTCTGGCATTTGCAAGTCCGATTTTAAGAATTGCTGCAACATTCGCAACATCCATGATCCACTCCGTTTGCAGTATATTATGAAGCATGTTTTCAGCAGATGTTGAATGGTCACCTCCGATGGCCGACCACGCAGCATAATCAAGATACTTTGGTTTCACACTCTGTGTAACGTCTGCAACAGATTCAAAAAGTCGTGATTCAAACCCTTTCCTTGCCGAAGCCCAAAGGTGTTCAAGCTCAGACCGATAAACGGGACTGAGTTTTTGAAGTGCCAACAACGTAATATCCCTGTGTTCAGGATAAACCCAGGCCTGGCAGGTTACCATGATGTTCATGGCCATTATAATGATCAGCAGTACTTTTTTCATGACTCAAGAATAGACCTCAACAGATGAATTGCAAGTTAACTATTTTACAATTTCTATTTACCTTCTCCTCCGTTATCAAACTCAAATTTAGGATCTTTTGATTTTTTTCCGTTTGTACCGAAGTTAAAAACAAATCCACCATAGATCGCCCGTGCATCACGACGGCGGGTAGATTCCTGCACAAGGACAGGTGTATTGATATTGCTTTTCCAGGCTTGCGAGTTGAAAAGGTCGGAAATGGTAGCAATAAAAGAAATGCGTTTTTTCCAGAAATCCTGCCGGAAACCAAGGTTCACTACCCAGGAAGGCAGGCGATGACCCTGTGGTGTCAAGGCTTCTGACCTGTATTGACCATTTATCTGAAACAAAGTAGTCTTCGTGAAACTTATAGAAGCATTAATCTTGGAATTCCACGAAATAGCGCCTTTTTTGCTGCTGTAGCCGATATTGGAAGCATCTATCTCGTTGTAAAAAGCGGAGCCACTGAAGTTTATATTAGCGACTTTCCCGATTTGCCAGGATCCGCTGAAATCGATCCCTGCCGACTGATCTGTAGCGAGGTTGTCCATGGTAGTCACAAGGATAGTGTCATTAAGGCTACTTGTAACCCTTGTAAATCCATTAACCTTATACCGGTAAAAGAGCGTGGGAATAAGTGTTAAATTTTCCGGCTGAAACGAATATCCCAATTCAAACGAATGGATATCTTCAGGTTTAAGGCCGGGGTTTCCTTTAAAAATATTTCTCGGATCACGGTATTCAGGAACGGGATTCATCTCGTCAACATCAGGCCTGTTGACCCTTCGGCTGTAGTTCAGCTGCCATTCATTTTTCCCGGATGTGAGCCCAAGGTGGAGTGTAGGATAGACAGCAAAATAATCAGTTTTTGAAACGGTATCAAGCGATCTGAATTCCAGGTCGAGCAACGCCTCTTCTGCCCGTAATCCTGCCATAACACTCAGTTTCTTCCATGACCAACTCACCAATCCGTAGAAAGCCAGAACAGATTGATTGCCATAAAACCGGTTGGCTGCTTCAGGATCAGGAACCCATGCTGCAGAATCCATATGAAACACATCCTGTTGTTGGTTAATCAGGCTGGTATTGCTTTCATAACCGGTTTCTAACGTAAAATCCTTCCATAGCGGGCGGTTATAGTTAACCGACAAATTTACTTCCTGTTGTTTGTTATTCCCTATTGTATGATCCTTCCCGTCAGGATATTCCGGTAACTGATAGACATTAGTCCAGTAATCATCTTCCTTTTCCACATCACTTTGGTATTCGAAATCAATTTTTAACTGATGCTCCTGCTCCCTGTTGAATGTATGCTCATAGTAAACTTTCAACCCCGCGCTGTTTTCAGTCTCGGTTCCATCAAGTGTGCGGGTAAAATCTTCCGAAGTCTGAAAATCATTGTTTTTATACAGATTGGTTGTCACTTCATTCCGTTTAACCTGCCGGTAATTATAAGTCCCGGAGATTCCAGCCACATCTTTTTTGCTTATGTTCCAGTCAAATCCAACCTGAGCTAAGTGAGAAAGAAGTTTGATTTTCCCTTCCGAAGTCTGGAAGAGATAAACCGACTGATTCTTTGAAGTATCGATGGTTTGGGAGCTCAATTCACCTGATCGTAACCGGTAATCCTGCCGGAAACCATAGCTGCCGAAAAGATTGATCTTCCCTTTATTATAGTTGAGCTGGAGGTTCGTATTAAAGCGGTCGTGATTCCCGACGTTAGCCCCGAGAATGCCGTTAAATCCAGCTTTCCGTTCCTTTTTCAGGATGATGTTAATGATTCCCCCCGTGCCATCCGGACGATATTTTGCTGAAGGATTGGTTATCACTTCAATCCTCTCGATCAGGGAAGCAGGCATCTGGTCAAGGTTAGCTGTCCCTGCCATCACTGATGGCCTGCCATTGATCAGCACAGTCACGGTCTGAGATCCCCTCAAACTGATATTTCCATCCACATCTACCGTGACTGAAGGAATGTTTTGTAACATATCGATCACTGTCCCGGTCTGTGCCATAATATCTTTCTGGACATTAAACACTTTCCGGTCGATTTTCGAGATCATCATACTCTTCTCTGCAGTTATGTTTACTTCCTCCATCGTAAAGGCAGATGGAACAAGCTTCAATTCACCAAGATCGAAATTTGTTCTCTTCTTACTTATGGTTAAGACTTTCGTTCGTTGCTTGACATAACCGATAAAACTATATTCAATGTAATAGTCACCAGGGGGGATATCCCTGATTCTGAAAAAGCCGTTGCTGTCCGATACAACACCCGTAACCATGGCGTGTGTTGCAGTATCCGACAGAACAATATTCGCATACTCAACTGTGGTGAGATTTTTCGCATCAAAGACTTTACCTGAAATGGTACCGGCACCTTTGTTCTGCGCCATTGTGGCATTTGCCAGAATGATCATAAACAGTAAAGGAAAGATTAGTATTCCCGTTCTCAAATCTCTAATAAGGCTTCTGGAGGTATTTTTAAGTTTCATAGAATACAGTACTCAAACGGGTTTTTCCCTTCTATATTTTATTGCCTTGAATACTTCGAATCCTGTGATAGTCAGCAAACCGGCCGCAATGCAAACCAGGGAATCTGCAATTCCGATCTTCTCGAACATGAACAGTTGCAGAAAAAA
>CAIWTA010000047.1 GCA_903915465.1 uncultured Bacteroidales bacterium
CCAGACTCACACCTACTTCGGGGTATAGCGTAGCCCGGTTCATCGCGCCTGCTTTGGGAGCAGGAGGTCGCAGGTTCGAATCCTGCTACCCCGACAAACGGTAACTAATAATCAATTTGTTACCGTTTTTTGTTGCCGTAAATGTTGCCGTTTTTAATTGTTTTACGGCTAAGATGATTTTTTTCTTTTAGTGATCTGTTCCTACCATTAACCCGTCTTATTCAAGGCGACGTACGGCACCTGGAAGCCTAAACTTTCGGATGAAAAATTTTAAAATATTTTTAAGGGTATACCCCTTTGTTTCAATTCCACGGAATTTATGAGTAAAAATCCAACCCACAAACCATAACATCTTTAAATACACCTATTTGTGACTTACTATCTCCAAAAAACCGGGGCACCCCCGGCAGGTTTTGTGAGGTAAGGGGGGGCGTACGGGGGGGCTCCTGAACGCAACAAGCCTTGTGAATAATCTTACCAAATTAATCTCAAGACCTCATTTGATGCAAGTATCAAGGAAGCTGAAAACAAGATCACTTTCTGAAACATTCGATCTCATTCACTGAATTTCAGGTTCCGGCGAAAGACGGAGTCTTTTTTATGGTCGTAAGTATTTATGGGTAAAGTTGAATGCGGTGAATGGGAACCAACAAAGAAACGCTGTTATTTAAACGATAAAGATGTGGGAATCATATAAACAATTGCCGGAATAGTATAACACGTCCAATTTTAACCATTTTCAACTTTGCATCGAAATAAAGAAAGTATCCATAATGAATCAATTATGTTTAAATTAACGAAACATAACCAGTTGTTTTTTGTCTGGTTTTTGCTGAGAAAGGATCGGCCCGATTAAATGGATTGATTACTCCCAAAAGACATTACTAAAGTGAAATAATGAAACTCGTAACTGCAACTGAAGATTCGGTATGAATGTAACCCCTGTGTAACCGCATGATCTGACGTGAAAGGCTCAATCCGATTCCTGAGCCTTGTTCTTTTGTTGTGAAAAACGGAATAAAGATCTTTTCAATGGTTTCATCCGGAATGAGCGGTCCATTGTTGGCAATTCGGATTATTGTATTGTATTGTTTTGAATTAGAAACGGATACTCTGATTTTTCGGTTTTCCGGGATTTCTTCCAACGCCTCCAGGGCATTGTTCAGGATGTTGATGATAACCTGGGTTAGCAGTTTCTTATCTCCAGTGATCTCCCTGATCTTCTCGTCAATTTTTATTTCCAGGTTTATTTGCTGCTGTTCTATGCGTTCGTGCAACAGCAACCCGATATGGCCGAGCCACTCACGCACACTGAATGATTCGAATTCAGGTTTCGGGATCCTGGTCAGTTTACGATAACAGTTCACAAAGTTGACAAGCCCGTTACCGCGTTCACCAATGGTATCAAGTCCCTGGATCACATTGTCGATGGTCTCTTCATCGATCTTGTCGGGATGGATGGGGTTGCCATTTTCGATGAAAAATTTCTGCAGAGTGCCGGTTAATGACACGATAGGGGCGATGCTGTTCATAATCTCATGGGTGAGCACCCTGATCAGTTTCTGCCAGGAATCGAGTTCCTTCTCATCGAGCTCATGCCGGATGTCCTGGAGCGATATCAGTCTGGAAACCTTGCCACCGTAGCGAATCTCTTTTGTCCGGATCAGCAGGTTAATCTGTGAATCACCTGTAAACCGTTTATAAGTATGCGCTTCACCTGAAATGAATGTGGCCAGGACGCTTAACAGATCAGGATTTCTGAGTGGAATCAGGTGGAGTGGGGTAAAGGATGGAATGCCGGCATATTCAAAAGCCTTGTCATTCATGATCTCCACTTCATTGTCCTGATTGATGGCCATCAACCCGGTGCCGGCATGCTGAATAAAAGACTGATAGTATTTTTCAAGGTATTCATTCTGAAGCTTTATCTCATTGATCCGGTCATTCAGATTATTAAGGCTTTGATATAAATGGCGAAGTGACTTCTGCTTGATAGAGGTTGGGAACTTCAGAGAGGAGTCCTCATTTCTTATTGCCTCAAAAAAGAAGGCAATCTGTCGGTTCGATTGGTTGAAATTGTTGATGACAGAAATTGCGGCAACAGGAACAGGTAACAGAAAAAGCAAATACCTTGTATCCATATAGAATGCGGTCAGATAGCCCGCGGTTAATGCAGAAAGGACCATGATCACGATGCTGACAATTGTAGTCAGCGTTATTCGTTTATATCCCATACTTTTTCATTTTTTTATATAAAGTGGTCCTTGAGATTCCCAGGTTACGGGCTGCCAGGCTCAGACTCTGACTTTGCTTCTTCATCTCCTTCACGATCATTTGTTTTTCCATCTCTTCCAGTGTCAGGATTTCATCGGTGTGAACATGATGGGACTGGTTCAGATATAAGTCCTCCGGCGATAGACAATCGCCATCGCACAGGATTACTGCCTTTTCAATGGTATGTTGCAATTCCCTGATGTTCCCCGGCCACTGATATTTTTGCAACAGGTCAATGGCTCTATTCTGGAGCTTCAGACAGTTTTTTTTGTACTTTATGCTGTATTTGCCGATAAAAAAATTGGCCAGGATTTCAATGTCTTCAATCCGTTGCCGCAATGGTGGAAGTTCAATTTGAATGGTATTGATCCGGTAGAGCAGATCCTGTCTGAACGTTTGCTCCCGGATCATCTGCAGCAGGTTTTTGTTGGTGGTATTGATCAGCCTGATATCAACCGGGTGTTCCTTATTGGATCCGACCGGAATAACAACCCTGTTTTGCAGTACATTAAGCAACTTTGACTGAAGCTGCAACGGCAGATTTCCGATTTCATCAAGCAACAAGGTTCCTTTATGGGCCAGCATGATCTTACCGGTGCGGTCTTCATGTGCATCGGTAAACGAGCCTTTGGTATGTCCGAACATTTCACTTTCAAACAGGGACTCTGACATTGATCCCAGATCGACCGTTACCAGCAGTTCACTGCATCGTTCCGACAACCTGTGAATCTCCTTGGCGATCAATTCCTTGCCGGTTCCGTTTTCACCAGTGATCATAATGTTGGCATCGGTGCGAGCCACCTTTTTTACCAGATCCAGGATATTTTGCATGGCAGGTGAAACTCCAATGATCATCCGGTCATCCCTGTTCATCTCGGTCTTCAGATCCTGTTCCCGTTTCACCAGTTTGCCGACGGTGAGATTAGACTTACGCAGTTTGAGGGATGCCTTCAGCGTTGCAAGCAATTTCTCATTTTCCCAGGGTTTGAGAATGAAATCCGCAGCCCCTTCGTGGGTGGCTTTAACCGCAGTTTCAACATCCCCGTAGGCAGTGAACATCACCACTTCGATATCTTTCCTAAGCTTTTTTATTTCACGCAACCAGTACATTCCTTCATTACCGGAACTTTCACCAGCATTGAAATTCATATCCAATAACACAACATCAATATCGCGGTTTTCTATTTCATGAATCAGCGTATTTGGACTGGAAAGTGTGATCACATCAAGAAATTCGAATTTCAGGAATAAGCGTAGTGCATTCAGAACACTTTTATTGTCATCAACAATGAGCAGCCTGCCTTCTTTTGATTTTACTTCCATACTAACAGGTTTTATGACCTAACCCTCTTCTCCCCTTCTCCTGAAGGAGAGGGGGCCGGGGGGTGAGGTATCAATCAGGTACAAATGTACAGAATGTTAACAAACACCTGTTCAATATGTTTACAAAAAATATTAATCCTATTTTCTATCTTATTGTTATTCAATATTATAATATGGTTGGCACGAGAATTGAATTATAATAGATATAATTCTCAAAAACAACATCAATGATAAAAACAGTCAATCTCACAAAACGGTTTAAAACCGACGAAATTGAGACCACCGCCCTGAACAGTGTGAGCATGGAGGTAAAAAAAGGTGAATTCATTGCCATCATGGGCCCTTCGGGTTGCGGGAAATCGACCCTGCTGAATATTCTGGGGATGCTTGATAATCCAAGCGGTGGGGCATACATTTTCAATGGTGTTGATGTTTCGAAATACAAGGAGGGCAAACGCACGCAGTACCGGAAAGGCAATATCCAGTTTGTTTTTCAGAGTTTTAACCTGATCGACGAACTCAATGTTTTTGAGAACGTGGAACTGCCGCTGCTCTACCTGAAGAAAACAGGTGTTGAACGGAAGCAAATGGTGACTGAAATCCTTGAGCGCATGAAGATCGGGCACCGCAAAAAACACTTTCCTCAACAGCTGTCAGGCGGACAGCAACAGCGAGTGGCCATTGCCCGCGCAGTTGTCCCTCAACCACAATTAATCCTGGCCGATGAGCCCACCGGGAACCTGGATTCGAAAAACGGGATCGAGGTTATGAACCTCCTGTCGGATTTGAACAAACAGGGCACCACCATTGTTATGGTTACCCACTCGCAACGTGATGCCGCATTTGCACACCGAATCGTTAATTTATTCGATGGTCAGATCGTAACCGAAGAGGTGGCCAATTATCAACAAGCGCTTTAAGATGCAGTGGCTCCGGATCATCTTATTCTGTTTATCATGGGCCTTTACTTTTGATGAAATCGTGGTTGCCCAGAAGGTGTGGACCATTGACCGGTGCATCAACTATGCTTGGGAAAATAATTTCTCGGTCCATACCCAGGAATTGGGCGTTAAAATCCAGAAAACGGATTTCCGGCAGGCTAAAAATGATCTCCTGCCTACGCTCAGTTTTCAATCATCATTCAACCAGAATTATGGACGCAGCATTGACCCGACGACCAATTCCTACATTGATGTAAAATTCTTTAACAACGGGTATGGGCTTACTTCATCTGTTGATCTCTTGAATGGTTTTGTAAAACTCAACACCATCGATATGCAACGGTTTAACCTGGATGCAGAAAAAAGCAAATTGCAGCAGGTCCGGAACGAAGTTGCCTTTTCCGTCATCAACAGTTATTTTAATGTGCTGCTGCAGCAAGGGTTGTTTGAAATTGCCAGGGAAAATTTCAAACTTTCGAGCGACCAGCTCGATTATACTACAAAATTTGTAGAGATCGGGAGGAAACCAGGCACTGACCTGCTGGAGACGGAGGCAAACCTGGCGGCAGACAGTTCCCTGCTTGTCCAGTCATATAACCTGCTCGACCAGGCAATACTTGGTCTGAAATACCAGATGAATATCCCCCTGACAGACAGCTTGACCATAGACACCCTGGTTCCATCGGTTTTTTCAGGATCGATCGATACGTTGTCCATGGAGGAGATTTTCAGTGTTGCATCCAATGCCCTGCCTGATCTGGCATTTGCAAGGCATCACCTGATGGCGGCAAAAAAAGCTGTCCAGGTAAGCAAGGGCGCCTTTTCACCCCGTGTCGGGTTTTATGCGGGCTGGAATTCGCAATACACGGAAACCAACCGCAATTTAGCCAATCAGATCATTCCGTTTTCTGACCAGATATCCAACAATTCCAACGAATACCTGAGCCTGGGACTTGATATCCCGATATTTTCAAGGTTCTCAAAAAACACAACGCTGAGCAGGTCAAAATTGCAATATCAGCAAGCAAAAGTAATGTACAATGATGTTGCTTATAAGCTAATGATGGGTGTGGAGAAATCGATTACTGAATGGCGGGCGGCCCGGGCTGAATATGAATCTTCACTCAGCCAGCTGGCAAGGAGCAGGAAAGCCTATGAAGCTGCTGAAAAAAAATTAGACAAGGGACTCATTAACATCATTGAGTTTTATATCCAGAAAAACAAGTGGTTCAGGGCAAAAACCGAAGTGTTGCGTACCGGGCTGCAGGTACTGCTAAAAGAACGCTATATCAGGTTTTTGATGACAGGCTCGCTGTTAAGCACCTAATTCGTAATTCGTAATTTTAAAATAAATGGATCCTCAAAACACTGACGGCATGGACCGCATCATCACTGAGAACCGGTGGATAAAGAAGAAATACTGGAAATACATAGCGGGAGGCGTAATCAGTATCGCAATTATCCTCTTTTTTATATTCAGGGATTGGACCAGCACGGTGCGTGTTGAGAAAGACAGGATCACCATTGCACCCGTTTTCAGGAGCGTTTTTAACGATTACATCACAAATGACGGAACGGCAGCCCCAATTTCCACTGTGTTTCTAGATGCCTATGAAGGAGGAAAAGTGGAGGAAATTCTACTTGAGGAAGGAAGCATTCTTAAAAAAGGAGATGTAATCATCAGGTTAAGCAACAATGATATCAACCTCAATATTCTCAACAGTGAAGCACAATTAGCAGAAAAGTCAAACTTTTTGAGGGAGGTACGAATCCGCATGGAACAGGAAAAGCATTCCCTTGAAAGAGAATTGCTTAATGCCCGGTATGATCTTATCTCCAAAAAAAGAACGCGGGAACAGAACAAGGAGTTATATAAAGACCAATTGATCTCCCGTGATGAATGGCTCAAATCGGACGAGGATTATACCCTGGCGGATAAGACACAGGAACTTGTTCTGCTACGCCAGAAACAGGATTCCTCATTCAGAAGCCTTCAGATCGAACAGATTACCGACAACCTGAAAAACATGCAGAAAAACCTTGACCTCGTTAAGCAGCAGCAGGATTATCTGAACGTGAAATCGCCTGTTGACGGACAGCTTGGAAGTCTGATGGTTGAACTTGGACAGTCGATTACACGCGGCTTCCGTATCGGCCAGATCAACATCCTTACTTCATACAAAATTGAGGCGGATGTGGATGAACATTACATCGACAGGATAAGAACAGGCTTGAGCGCTTATATTGAAAGACCTAATGATACCCTCCAACTCGAAATAAAAAAGGTCTACCCCGAAGTCAGAAACGGCAGGTTCAAGATAGACCTGGTGTTTACGGGAAAGCTTCCTGAGAACAT
The DNA here is from genome assembly GCA_903915465.1 of uncultured Bacteroidales bacterium. Taxonomy (GTDB): domain Bacteria; phylum Bacteroidota; class Bacteroidia; order Bacteroidales; family FEN-979; genus FEN-979. Next base: position 6,895 of record CAIWTA010000047.1, read on the forward strand.
CAGGATTGGACAGTCATATTTTATCAAGATCAAGCTTGGACAGGCCGCTGAAGCCATTCAGCTCCCTCAGGGCGGTTTTTACCAGACCACAGGCGGGCAATGGATCTTTGTGGTGGATCAAAGCGGGCAGTTCGCTGTTAAAAGAAATATCAGGATCGGCAGAAAAAATCCCCAGTACTATGAAGTGCTGGACGGCCTGGTAGCAGGTGAGCAGGTGATCGTTTCGGATTATACCATATTTGGTAATAATGACAAAGTGGAGTTGAAATAAACAAATATTTCCGATCATGATTAAAAATATTTTCCGCATCGTATTCCGCAACATATCGCGACAAAAAGGATTTACCCTTATCAATGTTACTGGTCTGGCAGTAGGACTCACCGCCGCATTGCTTATCCTCATGTGGGTTATGGATGAGTTGAGTTTTGAAAACTTCAATGAGCATGCCGACCAGATCTACATGGTACACCAGGACCAGTTCTATACTGGAGAACGTTTTCGGGTACCGGTTACACCCTATCCCTGCGCACCGGTATGGAAGGAACGGATTCCGGAGATCAGGGAGACGACCCGGATGGTTCTTCTTCCCAAGATGTTGTTCCGCATAACTGACAAAGTATTCTTTGAGACACAGATTAAGGCTGCCGACTCAGGTATCATGAAGGTTTTTACTCTTCCGTTATTATTTGGCGATGCGCAGACTGCCTTGCGGGATCCTCATTCAATCATTCTGTCGGAAAAACTCTCAAAGAAATATTTTGGTGACGCCAACCCTGTCGGGAAGACAATCACCATCGAAAACAGGAATCTGTTCACGGTAAGTGCGGTAATGAGAGACATCCCGAAAAATTCCATTTTTAATGCCACCAGTGCATCCAGGATCGGTATTGATGCGATTATTCCCTATTCATTCCTGAAGGAGATAAGTATGTCGCGTGATTCGTGGGGAAACAACAGTATTTTTACCTTTATACTGCTTGAAAGCGGCGCCAACATCAAATCTGTCAACAAAAAACTGACCGATATTGTTGTTGAACATAATCCTGAGACCAATGCAAAGTTTTTCCTGTCCCCGTGGTCAGATTTTCGCCTTCATACCCAGTTCGGATTCAAGGATGGTAAAGGGGACATTGTTAACATATATATATTCGTTGCCATTGCCATTTTCATCCTCCTCATCGCCTGCATTAACTTTATCAATCTTGCCATTGCGAAAGCCGCATCCAGGGGAAAAGAGATCGGCATTAAAAAGGTAGCGGGTGCAAACCGGCTCTACATGGTTGTTCAGTTTATGATTGAATCGCTCGTACTGGTTATGATTGCTTTATTTTTTGCACTTGTGCTCGTTGGCCTGTCGCTGGGGATTTTCAATTCGATATCAGGCAAAAGTTTCACGGTGGCAGATATTTTTCAGGCAAAATTCATTACCGGTTTTATCATTACCGGGCTGATAACCGGAATCCTGGCCGGAATTTATCCTGCATTTTATTTATCCTCGCTTAAACCTGTACTTGTGCTTAAAGGCGAAACGATATCAGGCAATCGAACCGGACGGTTAAGGCAAATCCTTGTAATCGTTCAATTCTCTCTTTCCATATTTATTGCGCTGGGTGCCATTTTCATGTATCTTCAATTAAAATACATGCAGGAAAAGGAGTTGGGTTTTGATAAAGAAAACCTCATCTGCATTCCCATGGCCGCCAATATGAAAGCCAGATACTATTCCCTAAAGAAAGAGCTTCTTAAAGAGACGCTGATACTCGGAGTTACAGCTTCAAGTCACAATCCAACCGATATTGGCAGTAACGGTGGTGGCGCCTCATGGAAGGGAAAGGATCCAAAACAGGAGGTACTGATCGGGGAGAACATCATCGATTATGACTATTTAAGCACGATGAAAATGAGCCTTGTTGCAGGGCGGGACTTTTCGCGCGATTATCCGGGTGACCTGGGGGATACCTTAGGTAATTTCCTAATAAACGAAGAAGTGGCAAAACTTATGGGAGGTGGTGATGTAGTTGGGAAAAGTTTCCGGTTTATGGGGCAACAGGGTGTCATTGTGGGGGTAATGAAAAATTTTCATTACAGCGGGGCTCAGGAACCGATCGAACCCATGGCTTTTGCAGTAAGCGACAGTAAATCTTTCTCTGAGGCGCTGATTAGGATTGCGCCGGGCGACTTTCCTTCAATATTAAAAACTGTGGAGAAAACATGGAAAAGGGTTATTCCTGATTACCCGCTTGAGTACAGCTTTATCGACCAGGATTATGAAAATCTGTACAGGACAGAGATGCGCATGGGACTGTTGTTGAAATATTTCACCATCGTGGCGATCATCATAGCATGCCTGGGGCTTTACGGACTGAGCGCTTACGCTGCGGGCCGGCGAACCCGCGAGATCGGTGTACGCAAAGTGATGGGAGCGGGTGTTTTTTCTGTGATCTATTCTTTATCGAAGGAATTTCTTGTCCTGGTGATCATCTCGATAGTCATTGCTTTTCCTCTCGGATGGTATGCAGTACATAAAATGTTGCAGGAATTTGCCTACAGAATAGATTTGAATTGGCTTGTTTTTGCTACGATTGGCCTGGGCGCTTTGGTCGTGGCACTGGTCACAGTAAGTTTTCAGGCATACAAGGCTTCATGCGTAAATCCTGCAGTTGCACTTAAGACGGAGTGAAATGAGTATGTATTACAGCTATATAAAAGCCGCCCTGAGAAATTTTTCCAGGAACAGGATATTTGGTGTTATAAACATCATAGGATTATCAATCGGTATGGCTGCCGCCTTAATCCTTATCCTCTTTGTAATCAATGAGCTTGGTTTTGACCGCTTTCATGAAAAAGCAGACCGGATATACAGGGTAGAAGACCAGCGTGGACCCGACCCGGCAAACCGGGGCTTTTTCACCATGCCTCCGCTCGCTCCGGCATTGAAATCAACATTCCCGGAGATCCAGGATATTTCAAGAATTGTGTTCTGGAAAAGAAATATTCTCGTGAGCTACCGGGATAAGAAGTTTATCGAGACCAACATCGCCATGGCCGATTCTACCCTGTTTGATGTGTTTACCATACCTTTTCTGCAGGGCAACCCAAAGGATGCATTGCGGAGGCCCAACACCATCATCATTACTGACAAAACAGCGCAAAAATTCTTTGGAAATGAAAACCCAATAGGGAAATCGATACTTTTCGATACCAAAACGAACTACGAAATTACCGGTGTGGTCAGCGAATTGCCAACGAACTCACACTTTTTTTTCGATTTTATCATTCCCGGAGATTACGCGGGAACGGGTTGGGGGGATGGCTGTTTACAAACCTACCTTACTCTCCCAGAGAATTACGATAAAAAACAACTTGAAGGAAAGTTCCCGGATTTTGTTAAAAAACAAATGGGGCCCTGGCTGGAGAAGGAAACAGGCATGCCTGTTGCTGAATATTTTAAAGATAAAAATAATCAGATCAGCTTTCACCTGGCTCCCCTCCGGAGTGTATACCTCCACCACAATATGGAAGGTATCCCGGGTTTGGACGGCCTGATGCTTAGGTTCGGAAGTTTAAAAAACGTCATCCTTTTTTCAATCCTGGCAGCATTTATCCTGGTCATTGCTTGCATCAATTTTATCAACTTATCCATGGCCCGATCCATGAAAAGAACCATGGAACTCTCCCTGCGAAAGGCGATGGGGGCAAGAAAAGGCTCCCTGATCAGGCAATTCCTGGTGGAATCCATTCTGATCAGCTTTGCCGCCCTGTTGCTGGCTTTAATTATTCTGAAAAGTTCGATCCCTTTCTTCAATCACTATCTGGATACCTTTATCAGGTTTACAGATATCTCTTACCTGTTCTTTGTTTCCCCGGCCATTACTTTCCTGGTTGGCATCATTTCGGGTCTGTATCCTGCTTTTCAACTATCGTCCGTCAATCCGGCAAGTATCCTGGGTAAGAAATCAGGCGCCACAGCGGGCAGGTCCCGGCTCAGCTTACTCTTGCTTACCCTCCAGTTCATCATCTCCATCGGGCTGATCATCTCGACCACCACCATCTTTCTGCAATTGCGTTTTATGAATAAAAGAGAACTGGGATTCTCCAAAGATCATGTTTTGCTGATTGAAAGAGCCAGGGCGCTCGGGGAAAGCCAGGAAGCATTTTCGGAAACATTGAAAAGAAACCCGGGGGTATTGGAAGTCTCCTATACGAACTCGGTTCCGGGAC
>CAIWTA010000048.1 GCA_903915465.1 uncultured Bacteroidales bacterium
TCCGCAACTCACACATCGCATGGTTTAAAGGTCACCTCGCAGCGGATCGACATGATGAACAAGCTCAATTCCACTTGGGCGAAGTTGAATATTGTTGATTTGAAGGATATGCAGGGTTGCGCGATGGGAACCAGGGTGGAAATGATCATCCCGTTTTAATATCTTTTCGGGAAAATTTCAGGGCTAAACAAAAACTGGATGCACAAAATTTCCATCAATATACTCCGGAATTTTTCTTTGTATTGATCGCGTCCAGGGATGCACTATTTATTGTCGAAAACAATTCCATTACTATCTATTACTGATATAATGTAGGTTATAATACTCATACTGGTAGCAACCAGATTGCCTGTTGTATTTTAATTTAAACTTGTGTAACTTTCGAAGACCATTTCAGTGCAAGAATTCAATGAAGAAAACAGATGCCATTAACTGCATACAAAGCCTAATCCTTGTCTTCATATTTACACATCAGTTCTGCATGGCGCAGACTATCCAAATCAAAGGAACGGTCAGGAACGAACTCACCTCTCAGATTATACCCGGAGCCAATATCAGGATTTACAACACAACCCTGGGCGCTCCGACCGATAAAGATGGCAACTTTACTTTGTCGCTTTCCAAACTTCCTGTCACTATTGTCGTCAGTTGCATTGGTTATGAACGAGCCCTGTACGACATCCTGGAGAAATCAGCCAACCCGCTCAGAATATTGCTTCGTCCTGTCACCTATGTTTTGAAGGAGGTAGAAATATCCCCGGTCAGCCATTCCGCAGTGTTTGAGGATAAAACCTATTCTGTGCTCGATTATGAAATGATGGATGACCATGTTCTTCTTCTTGTTTTTCGCAATGTGGTAAAGAGTGCAGGGATGTTGCTGCTCAGCAGGACAGGAGATACACTGGCTGTTTCCGATCTGCCCGATCTTCCACCGGAAATGCTCCGCCGGGATTTTCTTTCCAATGTCCATTATTATGCAAAATCCGGACAGACATACCAGTGTTACTACAACCCGGAACATCAAAGCCTCGATTTTTTACATCCGGTTTCCACCGATTCGCTGGAAAAATATGTCATGCCATACTTATTCAGGATTTCCGGACGCCTCTATTTCCAGGAGAAGGTATTGAACGGATTTGGGACCTCCATTGCATACTACTGCAAGGATGGAGGAAAACGCTACATCAGGAATTGCATGAATGACAAAAAAATATCGGAATACCGGGATGACATGTCATTCTACCTCAAGTGGAACGGCGCCATCGGGACCTATGTTTTTCCAGAGGATGACATAGAAAGAGAGGACAGGTTTGACTTTTCAAAATCCCTGATCGAAGGAGGGGCGTATGGTAAAAACGAAGCCAGGGCCCACCAGTTCGAATTCTTCAACATGATCTACCCGCTATTCAAACTCACCGAAGACACTATAGCCTTTTTCAACTTCGGGAGCGACCGTCTCGAGCTGCTCGATCCCGACGGCATGGTGATTTCTAGCGCTCCCATCAGTTTTCACAAGGGCTCCATCGGTATCAACCCGCTTACAAAGAGTGACCGTGCCGAAAATGACGGCTGGCGTTGGGGAACAAAGATTCTGGTCGATGGAGCATCCCATGACTTGTTTACAGTGTTCCTGAGAAATGGGATGGTCATGATCAGGAAGATCGATCTCAAAACTGGGAAGCTGGGTGTTGCTACCATCATTCCATACATCTTCCCCGAAAAAATTAAACTCTACAACAACGAAGCCTTTTTCCTGTGTAAAGAGGGCGGGAACAATGAAAATTGGAAATTATTGAAATGCTACATCCGATGACATGCACCCTGAAGTGTTATAGAAGAATGAAGACCATTGGTTTAGCTTCCATTTTGTCTGTTTTTTCCCTCTGTTCCTTTTCCCAAACTGTTGTCCAGGGTTCGGTTAAGGATGCAGAGACAAATGAAGAACTTCCCTGGTGCAGCATCTCGGTGAAAGGAACCGGAAAAGGCGCCATTACCAACAGCGAGGGGACCTTTGTAATAACTGTCAATTTACATGCAGACACGTTGCTTTTCTCCTATGTCGGGTATAAGACCATGGAGTTGGCTTCATCCGTGGTATTTCGGAAAAGAACGGTACTCTTGGAAAGAACGGGCATCCAACTGGAGGAATTAACCGTTCATGCCGACAATGATTACCTCTACGATATCCTCGAAAAGTGCAGGAAGAACATCCTGAAAAATAAACATTATCAGGTGGCAAAGGTATATTATGGCATCGAAACCCAAACAGAGGAGCAGCCGATCGAATTGCTGGAGTGCTATTATAACGGTTATATTGAGGGATTATCCATCAAAAATCTGGTGTTCAGAAACGGCAGGACCGGATTGGCAGAGCTCGATCAGAGGTATTTTCTAACCCTGAACTCTTCGAAGGCCATCAGCCAGGTTGACCTGGTACGTCAGGATCCTGATTACCCTTTCATCCCCTTACAATTCGCCAAAAAGAGGCTTAAAAAGATATTCAGGCTATCTATGGAACCCGGCGAAAAGGGTTTGTACCATATAGGTTTTCAGCCATGGGAGGAGATTCGAAATCACTTCTCAGGGGAAATGTGGATTGACAGAATAACCTTTGCCTTGGTGAAAATTGATTTAACGATCGACAACGCTGCCCGTTATCCCTTTGTCCCAATGTTTAAGGAGGATCGCCTTGGCAATGTGGATATAAAAATCAGCCACACATATAAAAATGATGGTTCTTTTATTGCGCCTGACCACATAAATTTCAGCTACCATGTCAGTTATAAAAGTATCAGAAATAACGTGGATCTAACGATGTCGTCGGTCATTCAAAGGGAGATTTCAACCCATGGTGTGCTCAGTTTTTATGACTACAACGATCCCTTTATCATTCCCCGTTTTGATTATGATGTCAATTATGATGATTACAGGAAAATGTCAGTCATCCCGTTTAATAAAGTCTTTTGGGATAATAACAATACGCTGGTCCTCACAGAAGAGCAAAAGGAGAGCATTGGGTTTTTTGCGGATAACGGGCTGCTTGTTAATTTCGAAGAGGGAAGATATGGGAAGGACTTTCTTCAACTTACGCATTATGATTCTTCTCTTTATCAGAACTGCTATACATTCTGGGATTCCGTCAAACGATTTTCACTGAACAGGAGTTTGCCCCAGAACAAGATTTACTCACAGAGACAGATCAACAGCAGTATTTTGACCGATCAGTACAATCTGGACAACCTGGAGGTTCAGTTGCTGCTCGATGTTACCCGGGCCGACAATAGATATTACTATAAATCCTATACTGTTTTTGATGAAAAAAAATCACATTTTCATCTTCCTGACGAACCAGAAACCAAGGCCTTCCTGAATATTTTTTTTGATCTCTGTGAAATCGAACGTAGGAAAATGGAACACGCCCTCGATACTTCAACTTATTCGGGAACACAAATTGACTCCATCTACTATTCCGCCATTGGAAACATGAAGAAAATTACCTCAAAATACCTCCAGGAGGCGAAATTGGGAAAGAATAAGCGAGCTATGTTGAGTTGGAATGCTGCAGTATTGCGCAATCTTGGGATCGATAATTTGAAGATATTTCAGGAAAAAGAAGAAAAATAGTGGAGTGTTGTTGACGTGCAAGATGAGCAGAGTATTGTTTTGGGAACCATGTTGGAATCCCGTTTTAGTAACTTTTTAGAATATTTCAGGACGAAAAGAAAAACTCCCCACCGGCATTTTCAAATGGTGAAATGTTAAAATGCAAAATGGCGAAACAGTTTTCACCATTTCGCCATTTCAGATTTCGCAATTGTCTTGTAGCGTGATCGAGAATTGAACTCGAGACCTCCGGGTTATGAATCCGACGCTCTAACCATCTGAGCTACCACGCCATTTTTGGGAGTGCAAAGATAGAAAAATCTGTAAATGAATTTTCATTCTTTGATTTTTTTTAACAAATCCAGATTGTCTTGATATTTACAAATTCTTTAATACCATATTCCGATAGCTCCCTTCCATAACCTGATTTTTTTATCCCTCCGAAAGGTAATCTCGGATCAGACTTTGTCAATCCATTCACAAAAACCGCACCAGTATTGATCTTCCGGGCAACAGCTTCCCCTCTCTTCAAATCTTTTGTCCATACGCTTCCACCAAGACCAAAAATTGAATCATTGGCCACGATGACAGCCTCCTCTTCATCTTTTACAGGAATAATTGCCACCACAGGACCAAAAGTCTCCTGATCGTAGACCGGAAACCCTTTCCTTACTTCAGTAAGGATTGTAGGCAGATAATAATAACCATCCCTATTTGGTCTTTTACCACCGAGTATAAGGCGAGCTCCCTTCCGGATTGATTCCTGAACCTGTGCATCTATTTCATCCACCAGGTCCTTTCTTGCCATTGGACCAACATTGGTAGCTATTTCGAGCGGATCACCAATGACAAGGGATTCAAGAGCTACCTTAATTTTTTCTTCAAACTCTTTCACCCTTGATTCGACAACAATAAACCGTTTTGCTGCAATACAACTTTGTCCCTGGTTGATCATGCGGGCAGTCACTGCTATCTGCACGGCTTTGTCCATATCAGCATCTTCCAGAACAATGAAGGAATCTGACCCGCCTAACTCCAGAACGGTCTTTTTAATATGTTTTCCTGCCGTACCTGCAACCTGGATACCGGCTGATTCACTTCCTGTGAGCGTTACAGCCATGATATGCGGATGCGCGATGACGGGTTCGACATCCTTTGAGGGTATCATTAGTGTCCTGAAAATATTTTCCGGAAACCCTGCATCACGAAAGATAGACTCAATAGCCAGTGCACATCCCGGAACATTTGATGAATGCTTCAGTACAGCAGCATTACCTGCCATCATGGTTGGCGCGGCGAACCGGAATACCTGCCAGAAAGGGAAATTCCATGGCATCACTGCAAGAATAACCCCCAATGGTTGGAATACAACGAGACTTCGTGAGGCATCAGAGGCGAGAATTTGATCTTTTAGCAGGTTTCCCGATTCTTTTGCAAAAAACTCACAGGCATTGGCACATTTCTCGATTTCAGCCTGGGATTCACGCAGGATCTTTCCCATCTCTGTTGTCATCAGACGGGCATAAAAATCTTTATTGGTCCTCAGGATATTCGCAGCTTTACTGAAAAGTTCACCGCGGTAAGCAAAGGATGTTTCCTTCCAGGATTGCCATTCTTGCTGAACCTTCTCAAGGATTTTGTTTACTTCGGAAGAAGTGTGTTCAGGATAGTTTTTCAGCACTTCACATGTTGCCGGATTTAGACTTTGCATAACTGCGGATTTTATTTCATTAATTTCTCTTTTAGAAATGATCCTGTATATGAATCGCTAAACATCGCCAGATCCTCCGGTGTTCCTTCAAAGACGACATTCCCGCCGTTTTCACCACCTTCTTTACCCAAATCTATGACCCAATCTGCAGATTTGATTACCTCCATGTTATGCTCAATCACAAGAACAGAATGGCCAATATTTATTAGAGATTCAAAAGATATTAGTAATTTATGGATGTCGTGAAAATGCAAACCTGTTGTAGGTTCATCAAAAATGAAAAGTGTTGGTTTTTCATTCGTTCCTTTAGCCAGAAAGAAGGCCAGTTTTATGCGTTGAGCCTCTCCACCACTGAGCGTACTGGAGGATTGACCCATTTTGAGATAGCCTAACCCCACATCCTGAAGAGGCTTTAGCCTGGCAACGATCCGCTTTTCGGATGATGATGGTTTTGTTTCGTGACCGAAAAACCCGATTGCCTCTTCAATTGTCATCTCCAGGATATCGACAATACTTTTCTCCCGGATCTTTACATCCAGCACTTCTTCTTTAAATCTTTTCCCTTTGCAGTTTTCACAAGTAAGAAAAATATCAGCCATGAACTGCATCTCAATCTTTACAACTCCTTCTCCTTCACATTCCTCGCAACGGCCACCTTCAATATTAAACGAGAAGTAACCTGGTTTATACCCTCGCACTTTCGACAATTGGTGCTCAGCATATAGGTTCCTGATTTCGTCAAAAGCTTTGATATAAGTGGCCGGGTTTGACCGTGAAGAACGACCGATCGGGTTCTGATCAACCAACTCTATGGCTCCAATCCTGTCATAGTCACCTTCAAGACGATCAAATTTACCGGTACTCTCCGAATATCCATCGAACATTTTTTTCAGCGAAGTGTAAAGAATTTTTTTGATAAGAGAAGTTTTTCCAGATCCACTGACGCCTGAAATTGCCGTAAATATATTTAGCGGGATCTTGACATTGATTGATTTTAAATTGTTCTCTCTCGCACCTTTTATCTCAATAAATTCTTTCCATTTTCTTCTTTTATTTGGATGTATGATACTTATTTTCCTGGAAAGATATTTACCAGTAAGATTGTCATTGTCCTTCAACAATTCCGTGAATGAACCTTCAAAGACAACTTCCCCTCCATGTTGCCCTGCCAAAGGACCAATATCGATGATACGGTCTGCCACACGAATGATTTCTTCATCGTGTTCAACTACTATTACGGTATTACCGAGATCCCTTAACCGAAGAAGCACTTTAATTAGCCGATGCGTATCTCTCGGATGAAGGCCAATACTAGGTTCATCAAGTATGTACATCGAACCAACAAGATTACTTCCTAATGCAGTAGAAAGGTTGATTCTTTGAGATTCGCCTCCAGAAAGCGAAGCAGAGAGGCGATTCAGTGTAAGATAACCAAGTCCGACATCATCCAGCACTTCAAGACGGTTACTGATTTCCTTTATTAATCGGTTGGATAATGACCTTTCATAGGTTGTAAGCTCCAGTGAAGCAAAATATCCTATCAGAGAATTTACAGGAATTAAAACAAGCTCATTGATAGACTTTCCATTGATTTTTACATAACCGGCATCTTTCCGAAGTCGAGTGCCTTTACATTCCGGACAGGTTGTCTTTCCTCTGTATCGCGACATCATTACCCGATATTGGACCTTATAATTCTGATGTTCTACAAATTCAAAAAACTCATTGAGGCCGTGAAAAAATTCATTCCCTGTCCATAACAGTTCTATTTGCTCAGACGTTAGTTCATAAATCGGTTTGTGGATTGGGAAATCAAACTTATATGCATTCATAACAAGTTCGTTCTTCCATTCTCCCATTTTTTCTCCCCGCCAACTGGCTATAGCATCTTCAAAGATGGAAAGATTCTTGTTTGGCATTACGAGATCTTCATCAATTCCGATGACGGTTCCAAATCCTTCACATGTTTTACAGGCGCCGTATGGATTATTAAAAGCGAAAAGATTTGTCGATGGTTCTTCAAACTGGATACCATCTGCTTCATATCTGTTTGAAAAAAAAATCCTTCTTTTTGGTTCGCCGGAGAATTCTAACATACAATCTCCATGACTCTCGTAAAATGCAGTCTGAACAGAATCTGTTATTCTTCCGGCCAGATCATTATCCTTATGATGAACTGTTAACCTATCAACCAACAAATAAATCTCTTTATCGAAGCATTTAGTTTCATGGTCTATTTCGTCAATTCTAAGAGTTTCGCTACCTATCATGACGCGTGTAAATCCTTGCTGCATCAGCAGATTGCATTTGGCTTTCAAATCACCACGTTTGTCTGTAAGAGGAATAGGGGAGAAGATGTTGACCGGAGTATTTTCAGGTAGAGTAAGAATGAAGTCAGCTACATCGCTGATGCTATCACGTTTCACTAAATTTCCGGATACCGGGGAATAGGTTTTCCCAACTCTGGCAAAAAGCAGCTTTAAGTATTCATAAATTTCTGTTGAAGTTCCAACTGTAGACCGGGGGTTTGAAGAGTAAACTTTTTGTTCGATTGCAATCGCAGGAGCAATTCCCTTAATATAATCAACATCTGGCTTGCTCATGCGACCCAGAAATTGACGTGCATAAGCGCTCAGACTTTCTACATAACGTCTCTGTCCTTCTGCATATAAAGTGTCAAATGCAAGGGATGATTTGCCTGAACCTGAGAGCCCGGTAATCACGACAAACTTATTCCGGGGTATTGCAATACTGATATTCTTAAGATTATTGACTCGTGCTCCTTTTATTATGATAAAATCTCTCGGGTCAAGAAGGTCAACATTATTCGCCATTTTCAATAGGTCCAGCTCAGAAAGGCCTCAAAATTAGAATAAAAATTTGCATATTCGATTTTTTTGTTTATTTTTGCTGTACAAATTCTCTAACCCGCACGCTAATCTTAATCGTGCATAAATCATAGGAGGCTGGCTATCGAGTAAACATCTACCTTTTTTGTAATCTAAAAAAGGAGGCACAATGAACAGCCACTCGCTCGTTACCGATCAGGAATTGATTGGACGATACATAGCCGGAAATCAATCAAGTTTAGAAAAGTTGATCCACCGCCATAAGAATCGCGTTTTTGCATATATTCTTATGATTGTCAAAGATAAAGAGTTAGCCGAGGATCTTTTCCAGGATACATTTATCAAGGTTATTAACACGATTCGATCAGGAGCTTATAAGGAAGAAGGAAAATTCATCCAATGGGTGATGCGCATTGCTCATAACCTGATCATTGATTATTTCCGTAAAGCAAAAAGAATTCCGATTGTTGAAAACAAGGATGAGTACGACATTTTTGAGAAAGTCCGCATTCCCGTTGAATCTGTGGAAGAAAGGTTAATTACTGAACAGATTCATCATGATGTTAAAAAACTTATCGAATACCTCCCTCAGGAACAAAAAGAGGTTCTGATAATGAGGCATTATGGTGATATGAGCTTTAAAGATATTGCTGAAGCTACAAATGTCAGTATTAATACTGCCCTTGGGCGAATGAGGTATGCACTGATTAACCTGCGGAAACTGGTAAACGAAAACGAAATCATTTTATCCCACTAAAGACGATATTTCCCTTTCTAATTCTGGTCGTAAAAATAAAGGTATAAACTTGTAACTTTATTTTTCATTTTCTGAAATAATTTGTGTTCTTTTCTCGTTTGGTAAACAGGAATCAACGTAATATTAATTCTTTGCCTATGAGGAAAGCTACTACTCTCTGTTCATTTTCATCATCGTGTCACCCTCGAAAAACCAGAAGGAAAATCATTCAGACCAAACTTGATAGACGCGATGATACACCAAGCGAATATATTATCAGGAACATCCTGAACTATTCCAGAGCGTTATCAATAATAAAAACACAAGACGCAGGATACTTAACAATGGTGATGAACTAAATAAAAAACCCCGCCGGTGGCGGGGTTTTTTATTATACTCTTTCTTCTTTAATACGGGCTTTTTTACCTCGTAATTTCCTAAGATAAAAAATACGTGCTCGCCTAACGACGCCTCTTTTGTTAACTTCAATTTTGTCAATAAAAGGAGAGAAAATCGGAAAAATCCTTTCGACTCCAATGTTCCCGGAGATTTTCCGGACAGTAAAAGTTTCATTCACTCCTTTACCGGAGCGTTGAAGAACAACACCTTGGTAATTTTGGATCCTTTCTTTATTACCTTCCTTAATTTTATAATGAACAGTAACAGTATCGCCGGCTTTAAAAACAGGCATCTCGATTTTCTGGACAAAACTATCTTCAATAAACTTGATGACTTCCTGGCGATTCATAACATAAAAATTTAACAAAAATTTTCACTAAAAGGAGTGCAAATATACCAAATAATTTGATTCAGAAAGAAGTTTTGAGATTATTTTAAAAGATTTCCTGGATCATTTGCCCAAAAGCCCCGGTCGACGCTGACTTGTACGCTCCAACGATTTTTCATATCGCCACTTGGCAATCTCCTTATCATTACCGGAAAGTAAAATATCGGGAACTTTCCACCCACGAAACTCAGCAGGACGTGTGTAAACGGGAGGGGACAAAAGATTATCCTGGAAAGAATCTGATAATGCAGATGTTTCATCATTCAATACACCGGGTATCAGCCGAACTGTAGCATCTGTTAAAGCAGCAGCAGCCAACTCGCCACCAGACAAAACATAATCGCCAATGGAGATTTCCATGGTGATGAAATGTTCCCTTATTCGCTCGTCAATACCTTTATAATGGCCACATATAATCAGCAGATTGTGCATTAATGAAAGCTGATTCGCTAACCCCTGCGTGAGAAGTTCCCCATCAGGGCTCATATAAATAACTTCATCATAGGAAGTTTTTGATTGCAGACTTTCGATGCAGTTTGCAATCGGTTCAATCATCATCACCATGCCGGCTTTTCCTCCAAAAGGGTAGTCATCCACATTTTTATGTTTGGATGTAGAATAGTCACGAATGTTATGGAGTCTGATTTTAACAAGCTCCTTTTCCTGCGCTCTTCTGAGAATGGAAAGGCTCAACGGGCCATCGAACATTTCGGGAAAGAGTGTTAGTATATCTATTTGCATGGTTCAAATTATGATCTTTAGCCCGTCATAAGCTAATTTAACAGGTTCCGGAAGTCGTAGGTTCACTTCCTCATGAAGACCGACAAAATGACTAAGATGCGTGAGGTAGGCCGCCTCGGGTTTCAATTCGTTCAATAGTTCAACAGCTTCATTGACGGAAAAATGGGAAACATGTTTGGAATTCCTTAAAGCGTTTAATACAATTACTTTGGAACCACGAATTTTCTCCTTTTCTTCTTCGGAGATGTAACTGGCATCTGTAATATACGTGAAATCCCCGATTCGAAATCCGGTTACAGGTAGTTTCTCATGTAAGACCTTGATGGGAATGAATTCCACATCGAATACAGTGAAAGGATCAGTGTTGATGAGATGAATTGTAAGTTGCGGGGCTCCAAAGTAACGGGATTCTGAAAAAATATAAGGGAATTCAGTGACAATAGCATCGATCACCTGATCCGAACCATAAATATCGATTTTTTTATTGAGGACATAGTTGAAAGCTCTGACATCATCAAGCCCGGCAATGTGATCCCTATGTTCATGAGTGAAAATCACGGCATCCAGATCCCCCACATTTTCTCTCAGCATTTGGCTTCGAAAATCGGGTCCACAGTCTATCACAAACGTTCTGAAATTGACCTCGATCATAATGGAAGTTCTCAGCCTCTTATCCTTGGAATTAGTTGAAACACAAACCGGGCAATCGCATGTAATGACTGGAACACCAATAGATGTACCGGTACCAAGAAAGGTAACTTTCATCCGGTTTGCTGAAACTTTGCTCATCCTGTGTTTTACGAGGTGTTGTTATTAAAAAATAAGTTCATCAACCTGTACGCGGTCGATCTGTAACTGTTTTTGCAGTTCCTCTAAAGTCTGAAAAGGTTTCTCTTCACGAATGAACTTGTGAAAATGCACTGTTGCGGTTGTTCCGGAAAGAATTTCCGGTCTGTCAAATAAATAGTACTCTACCACTGCGTCAATAGAAGAGTTTCCGCTTTTTTTAATAAAGCACATTCCCCGGAAATCATTCTTATCATCCTTAACACTCACTGCATATACGCCATTTGGTGGGAGGAGTTTGTTCTCTTCCTCAATTTTAACACCAAAGCTCGGAAATCCAATCTCCTTTAATTTAGGATTTACCTCATGGATCAATCCCATAATAATATAATGATGATCAAGATATGCATTGGCTTTCTGTATATTTCCTTCCAATAAGGATTTTCTGATCTTTGTGGAACTTACGGATTCATTCTGGATATCCTGTTCCGGTATTTCTTCAACTTCAAACCCATATTCCTGGCCCAGGTTACGCAGTTCCTCATAATCTCCTTCACGGTTATGGCCAAAATGATGGTTAAATCCTACAACGATTCTTCCAGCATGAAGTTTGTTCAGAAGAATATTTTTGACAAAATCTATTGATGTGGTTCTAGCGAATTCCAGTGTAAACTCCACAATAATCAGGTTGTCAAGCCCTGCCTTCCGAAGTAATTCAATCTTTTCCCTTTGAGAATTAATCAAATAAAGCTCTTTCCCTGAGGTTTCCGGATAGAGAACTTTTCGGGGATGAGGATGAAAGGTTATCAACACAGTTTCGCCTCCCGACTCCTGTGCAAGTTTTTTTAATCTCTGAAGAATTACTTTATGACCAATATGAACCCCATCGAATGAACCTGTAGTAATAACAGCATTACGAATGGAGCCCGCTGCTTCAAAATCTTTAAATATTTTCACTGAATTGTACTTACTTGTAACGTTCATCAATCTTTTTGGCAAAAAATGCCACTTTTTCCAGAGAGGTGATCATGTCGTATTCTTCCAAATAAACGTAGGGAGAAACATTTAATGATTTTGGAGAATAATTCAGAATCCCTTTGATTCCGGCAACAACAAGAGTTTCTGCGATTGCCGGGGCCTGTTCTGCTGGAACAGTTATGATTCCGATGGAGATATTTTCATTTTTAATGATTTCCGTGAGACGGTTCACATGGTAGCATGGAACACCATCATAAATCCGGTCAATTTTGTCAGGATTCAAGTCAAAAGCTGCAACGATCATAAGTTTCGTTCTTTTTCCCTTGAGATAGCTGATGATAGCCTTGCCCAGATTCCCTAATCCAACTACTGCAACCCGCTGCCCCTTCTCTGTATCGATAATCTTCCCGATCAATTCAATCAACTCCTTAATATCGTAGCCTTTTCTAAGGTTTCCAGAATACCCGATCAGCATCAGATCACGGCGGACCTGAACAGGAGTAATATGCAGCATTTGCGCTATTTCATGCGAAAAAACATGGGTCTTTTCTTTTGACTGAATCAGCAACAATGCTCTCCGATACTGGCTTAACCGCTCTACGGTCTTATGCGGCAACTGCTTTATGTACATTATTTCTCTTTTAGTAAAGTGACAGTAAAAGTACTTCCTTCATCAGGTTCACTTGAGACTACAATAAATCCGCCATAGTTTTCGGCCAATTTTCTCACAATCGACAATCCCAGTCCGCTTCCGGTGATGTTTTTTGTCTTTTCATTTTTTATCCTGACGAAATCCTGAAATAACTTTTCCATTTCTGTTTTCGTCATCCCTATTCCGGAATCAATAACCTCAATCTTGATTTTATCTTCTTCTTCAGTAATATTACAATCAACCGTGCCACCTTCGTTATTATATTTAATAGCGTTTGAGATCAGGTTATTAAAAATAATTTCAATTTCATTTGAATCTGCTTTCATTATTACTTTCTCGGGGCCCCGAAGTTTGATGGTGATATCGCGTTGAATGGAATAGGGCTGAATGGTATCAATTGCAGTATGTGCAATACCCATAATATCGGTTTCAGCAATATTCCGCTGAGCTTTTCCACTTTCCACTTTTGTCAGGTCAAGAAGATCAAGGATGATCGTTCGCATACCCTTTATTCTTTCAAGTGAACGATCGATAATTACATCATAATCCTCGATCTTGTCTCCAAGCTGACGCTCTTTCGTCATTCGTAAATACCCTTCAATAGCATTTAATGGCGACTTTAGTTCATGAGAAAGCACAGAAAGAAACTGAAACCGGATTTGCTTGCCTGTATCCTTCAGAGTCTGTGTCATTTTTTTGAGGAACAGACGTTTGGTGATATTTTCTATCGAAGCTTTGAGTTCCTGGGGTGTGAAAGGTTTTGGGATAAAATCAAAAGCACCGTAATTAGTGGCTTTTACTGCAAGTTCAAGAGATGCATATGAAGTTATCATAACAACAATGATTTTGAATTGTTTCTTTCTGATGTACTCCAGCACTTCGATCCCCTGAATTCCCGGAAGTTTGTTGTCGAGCAACAAAATATCAGGAATATTATGTTCAATAATATCAATTCCGGCCTCTCCTGTGGAAGCTTCTAACACTTCGAAGTTAAAAGCTTCTTCCATGAACGGATAATCCACCCTGAAGTTCCGTAATATCCTGCTGACCCCGCTGCGGATGCCAGGTTCATCATCAACCACCAATATTTTTAATGTCGACATAATCCAATTCTAAGTTCAAAATTAATACGAATTATACCCATTTGTGCTAACTTGGTTGTTTTTCTGATAATAATCTTTCTATTTCAGTTTTTAAAAGGTCTGAACGGATCCCTTTATCAAGGAAAAGGTCAGCCCGGATCCATTTACGGTTATTCTCGTCATTGATATCGAAAGTGATACCGGTTTCCGCGGCAACAGCGGTCGCAATAATAACAGGAACATCGGGATATTTTTTCTTCATTTTATAACTGAGAATAAACCCACTGTCTTCATTTTCCATCATAAGGTCAAGGATGGCAAGATCAGGTTTGGTTTTCTCCAGGATCAACTCAGCTTCTTTTTGACTCTCGGCAGTAATTGTTTTGTATCCGAATTTTTCCAGTTTTAATTGTGTCTGAAATAAATAATCAATATCATCATCCACGATTAAAATAGTTTTGTTTCCCGGTTTCATATTATGAGGATTATAAGATTATGTTAGTTGAATATAGGAATTTCCTTTCGTTAATTTTGTAATTTCAATCCGCGGGGAATTGTGATCTTAAATGAAGTTCCTGTTGTCCCTTTTGAAGGATCAGCATTAGAAGTCACATTAATCTTGCCTCTGTGCATTTTGACAATCCCATAAATAAGCGGTAATCCCAATCCTGTACCTTTTCCCATTTCTTTTGTAGTAAAAAATGGCGTAAAGATTTTATTCATATTTTCTTTGGAAATCCCAAATCCTGTATCAGAAACGATAAAGATTACCTCGTCTTCATTACCTTCAACACTTACGCGTAAATCGCCACCATTTGGCATCGATTCTACTGAATTTTTTTCCAGGTTAGTCAAAACCTGCATCATCTGGTCTATATCAAGTTTTGCAATAGGATCAGTTATTCTTGGTTCAAACACAATGTTGATATTGTCAGGTTTGAGAATAGAATTCAGGCTGTGTTGTGTAAAGTTCACAACATCTGTTTCCGAAAGATTGACCTGATTTTTTCGGGCAAAATTCAGTAACCCGCTCACAATTTTTTTACACCGTTCTGCTTGTTCCACAATCAGCTGAAGATCTTCCCGCAACGGTTCTCCCTCAGGCGCTTCATCCATCAGGATATTACTGTACATTGTAATTACGCCTAATGGATTGTTTAGTTCATGAGCGATTCCTGCTGAAAGTTGGCCCATATGTGCCAACTTTTCTGATTGTTTTAATGCTGCTTTGGCTGATGCTAATTTTTCGTTTGAGATATTCAGATTTTGAATAGAGTCATGAAGTTTTTCGATTGCATAGGGAAGACACATCTCAGTCTCTGCCAAACCTGCAACAATGGCAATAGCATGCTCCATGCACGTATCATAGCCGCATGCACCACAATTTAAATGATCCTGGGCGGTATATTTTCCCATCGAATGAAGAACAGTCAATATTTTTTCCTCAGGAGGAGTATCGAACCTCCTGTCTTCGGGTTCAAAATGTTGAGAAAGGTCGATGTGGCTAAATTCGGTCATATCTTTTTCCCACTGTGTGCGGTCAAGATTTTGAAGTTTTTTACGGACATATTGACCAATCAATGCACTCCTGGCATATTTTTTTCCTCCGGGCGTTGTTCCTGGCCCCATTATACATCCTTCACAACAGAGCAATTCCAGATGTTTGTTTCGGATATAACCTTCTTCAAACTCCTTGACGGCTTCTTTAAAGTTGATACGTCCATCAGCAATGACTGTTCTTTCTTCAGGGATTTCTTCACGGCTGTTACTGGTAAGGAATAATCCACGGCTGACAGGAAAGATTGCCCCTTTCCCGCTATGTGGTTGGTCAAAGTCAGAGAGCTCTGTATTACTGGGATGAATGTCTTTGAGTTCAAACATTTCCCGTAATTCTAAAAAAGTCATTACTTCATCTGTTTCGTCAGATTCTGCTTTCTTTGCAAAGCAGGGACCGATGAAGACTATTTTAAGATTATCACCATGTTTCTTATGTAATATGCGGCACATTGCAACCATCGGTGAAACAATAGGAGCAAGGGAACTGACTATTTCGGGATGGTAATGCCGGATAAAATAGGTAACTGCTGGACAATCCGAGGAGATATCACCAGAATACCCAATTGTATTCATCCTTTTCTCGTATTCTTTTGCGACAATATCAGCTCCAAAAGCGACTTCTGTGACATAATCAAAACCCAACTTCCGGATCATCCCAACAAGAACCCTGTGATCTGGAATCTCTGTAAATTCAGCCGGGAAGCTCGGAGCAATACAGGCTGCAATTTTGTGTTCGGAATTTAACAGTGAAAAAACTTCGTCAACTGATCGCAAGGAAATTTTCGCTCCCTGGCTGCATACTTTGACACAGTTTCCACATCCGATACAACGGTCGTTGACCACTTCAGCCTGGCCGTTGATAATCTTGATTGCCTTAACAGGGCATTCCCTAAGGCAAGTATAACAGACCCTGCAACGGTCCTTTAAAGTATATACAAGTTGGCGATGGAATGATTGGCTCATAATACTCGTTATCATGCAATAAAATTGTGGAGGATATTGATTCCTAAACTATTTTCATTCTTGTCAAGGATTTTCTCATAAAGGGAAAGAATAGCTGGATTTTTGTGAGCAACCTTGATCAATTCTTCTTCATCTGCTTCGTAGAGTGCCTTCATCCTGGATTTTAAAGATTTTTCATCAGTTCCTATCCGCTGACCTCCGCCGTTGATACATCCATATGGGCAAGCCATCACTTCTACTAAATGAATGTTGTTTCTTCCAAACTCAATCTCTTTAAGCAACTGTATAGCATTAGAAAGGCCGCTTACGGAAACAAAGCCAATGCTCATTTTTCCAATTTTCATCCGGATCTCTTTCCGTGTTTTTAATCCCCTGGTTTCTGAAACCTTAGCAGGGCTCAAATCTTGTCCTGTTAACTTGCAGTGTAGCGTTCTGAATACGCTTTCAGAGACACCACCGGAAACGCCAAAGAGTTTCCCGGCAGATCCTCTCATCCCATAGGGCTGTTCTGAAGTATCTGGTTCAAGCGTGGAAAAGTCAATTCCAAAATGTCGGATCATCTTAACTAATTCACGGGTTGTTATAACTGCATCAACATCCCTGGTACCGCAATCGGCTACTACACTTTTCTCCGCTTCATGTTTCTTTGCTGTACAAGGCATCACAGCGACAGAAAAAACCTTTTTTGATGATGAATTCTCACTTTCAGTATAAAACCTTTTAATCATCATACCCATCATTTGCTGCGGGGTTTTACTTGTTGCCAGATGCTTTTTCAGATCCGGTCTGGCTTGTTCAATATAGTTAACCCATGCCGGGCAACAACTGGTAAAAAGAGGAAACTTCTCTTTGTTATTAATCCTTTGGACCAACTCCTCCGACAATTCCATAATTGTTAAATCAGCTCCGAGGGAAGTGTCAAAGACCTGTTTAAATCCCATTTTTTGTAAAGCTGTCCATAGTAAATTCAGGACATCTTTCCCAGCTTTTATGCCGATATCTTCTGAAACTGAAGCCTGTACAGCAGGGGAAACCTGAATAACCGGGTAGAATTGTGGATTGTTCATAGCTTCGAGGACAATATTGTAACTGGATTTTTCTTTCAAAGCACCAGTAGGACAAACCATAATGCATTGTCCGCATTTTACACACGACTGCGTATTTAATCCTCTATTATTTTGTGTTCCGATTGAGCTCTTATTTCCTCTTCCAATTATTTCAATAGCCCCGACTCCAATTGTTTCATTGCATATACGGATACAGCGTTCACATAGTATGCATTTTGCAGGATCTCTTTCAATCGATGGGCAGCTTCTGTCGATGATGATTGATGGCTTTCTGCTCCTGTATTTCCTTTCCGTAATATTCAACTCATCCGATAAGGTTTGAAGTTCACATGCACCCATCCTGCTGCAATAGAGACAATCGTCAGGGTGTGCTGCCAATAATAACTCAACCAATGTTTTTCTGGCTTTGAGCACGCGTGGTGAATGCGAATATATCTTCATCCATTCTTCGACAGGATGAGAGCAGGCTGTGACAAGGTTCTCCATTCCTTCAACTTCTACAACGCACATCCTGCATGATCCGGTGGGAGTGAAGCCGTTTAAGTGGCAAAGGGTAGGAACTTTAATTCCATTCCGGTTAAGGATTGATAAAATTGTCTCACCACTTTTTGCTGCGACTTTTTGATTATTTATTTCAACCGTAAACACCATATCCGTTTATTTTATAATGATCGCATTAAATTTGCAACTTTCAAAACAAATTCCGCAGCCGTTACATTTTTTCTCAATAATAAAATGAGGGGATTTGATGATTCCGATGATGGCATGTTCAGGACATTTTTTCTGGCACACATTGCATCCGTTGCATGCATCAACTTCGATACAGAATGTTCTTAATTCCCGGCAAACACCTGCTGCACATCGACGGTCGAAGATATGTTCTTCAAATTCTTCGCGGAACCACTTTAATGAGCTCAGCACAGGATTTGCGGCATTCTGGCCAAGTCCGCACAATGAAGTCTCGGTTATGACTTGTGCAAGATTTTCCAGTTGAACGATTCCTTTGAACCGCTCAAGCGTTTCATGGGAAGTATCTTCTTTTGGCCTTTTTGTAGTGCTTTCAAGGATTTCAAGAATACGCCGTGTACCCTCGCGACAGGGAATGCACTTTCCACAACTTTCTTTCTGGAGGAACTCCATAAAATATCTGGAAAGACTGACCATGCAAACATTTTCATCAAGGACCACCAATCCTCCAGATCCAATTGAAGCTCCAACCGCATTCATAGTCTCATAACCGACTTCAACATCCAACTCAGATTCTGGAATACAGATTCCAAGGGGACCTCCAATCTGGATTGCTTTGAGTTTCTTGCTATCCTTTACTCCACCACCTAATTCAGTTATGATAGTGGAAAGCTTAATTCCCATGGGTACTTCAATGAATCCGCTATGTTGAATTTTTCCGGTCAATGAAAACAATTTTGTTCCTTTGCTGTTTTTGGAACCAGTGGCTTTGAACCAGGCAGGTCCGTGTTCAAGAATTGAAGGGATATTGGCGAGAGTTTCCACATTATTTACTACCGTGGGGCGGTTAAATAATCCAGATTCAGCAGGAAAGGGTGGTTTTGCAGTAGGTATTCCTCGTTTTCCAAGAAGACTGGCAATAAGGGCAGTCTCTTCTCCACAAACAAAAGCACCTGCACTTTGGCGGATCGTGATATTCAAATTAAATCCACTGCCAAAAATGTTTTGCCCAAGAATCTCACATCTTTTAGCTTCCAGAATGGCCTGTTCAAGAAGAATTAAAGCCCTGGAATAATCAGATCGGATGAATATATATGCATTGCTTGCTCCAATAGCATAAGAAGCAATCGCAATACCTTCAAGCAACATGTGTGGGTTTCCTTCTATCAGCGCACGCTCCATAAAAGCACCTGGATCGCTTTCTTCAGCATTGCAAATTAAATATTTTTGTTCACCTGCAGTCTCTAATGCTACTTTCCACTTTTTCCCGGTGGGGTAACCGCCGCCGCCTCTTCCACGTAACTCACTTTGTACGATTATATCGCAAACTTTTTCAGCAGTATAATTTGTTACAGTTTTGTAAAAGGATTTATACCCACCTTTTGCAAGGAAATCTACAATCGAAAATGGTGAAATTAGTCCTGCATCTTTCAAAAGAATTCGGGACTGAAGTGAAAAATAAGGCAATTGCTCAATTACAGGAACATTGGCCCAGTTTTCAGTCAGGTTTGCAGGGTATTGACCTAAAACGTCTTCAGATATAATGGTTTTATTTAATGCAGATTGAAGATGCTCCTCTACTTTTTCAGCAGTGACCTGACGAAATGAAACCCTTGCTTTTCCTGGAATCTGAACGTCCATCAAAGGTTCTTCAGAACATAATCCGATACAACCCACTTCTACAATTTCTGCCGAAATCCCGTTTTCTTTAATAAAGCGCTGTACAGCTTGCAATGTCTCATAAGAACCTGCAGCGAGTCCACAGGAACCAGTTCCAACATAAATTACCGGAACTGTAACATTCTTCCTGGTAAGAAGTTGTAGCCGCTCACGCTCTTCCTTATTATATTCTCCGATTGAGTTTTTTAGCACCCGCTCGATCAGAAAAGTCGTTACTTCGAAAATAAGGGTATTATCCATGGAAATCGGATTTGTTTTATATAGAAGACAGGATTTTATGAATATTCTCTTTAGATAATTGGGAATGATAGTTCCCGTTTATTGACATCACAGGGGATTTGCTACATGCACCAAGACAAGAAACTACTTCAATACTGAACTTACCGTCACGTGTTGTTTGACCGGCTTTAATCTGAAGTTTTTTTTCAATCTCTGTAAGCAAGGCTAAGGACTGATTTACCTGGCAAGTTGTTCCCTTGCAAACCTTTATATGAAAACTTCCTTTCTTATGAAAATGAAACTGATCATAAAACGTAGCTACACCATAGACCTGATTAATGGGCACGTTCAAATGCTTACTTACGAATAAAAGGGAATCACCAGACAAATACCCCAGTTCTTTTTGAATCTCCTGCAAAACAGGAATCAGGTTTTCCTTATTATTCAAAGGGTATTTTACGAGTATACCATCAATAACCTCTTCCATAATACTTGGTCCAAAACAATAGATTTATCTTACAAAAATAATGAAAATATGTTTGCGTTGAATAGTTTATTTGTGAATATATTAGCATTGTTAATTTATGCACAGCTGAAATTAATTCAAAATTTGTAAAATAATTGGAATTTTGTAGTTCCTTTTTCCATAATTTTGGAGAAGCGACAGGAATTGCAACAACCTGAATGTTATCGCAAGAATCTCATTATATTCAGTTCGTGGCAAGAAAACATGAACAATTGAACTTTAATTGATGGAACCACTTTTTAAAATAATTACACAAAAATGCATCAAGTGCTACGCTTGTGTACGAATTTGTCCGGTGAAAGCCATTAAAGTAGATGAAAACACAGAATCTCCTTCTATCGTTCCAGAAAGATGTATAGGATGCGGGAGTTGTTTTAGAGCATGCTCTCCTGCTGCGATTATCTACAGAAGTTCCATTGACGAAACTAAAACCCTTTTGCAATCCAGTAATAATGTTGTTGCTATTTGTGATCCTTCTATTTCGGGAGAATTTCACGACATTACAGATTACAGGAAGTTTGTTGAAATGATTAAGCAGTTGGGTTTCGCAAAAGTTGCTGAAGTCTCTTTTGGAGTGGATTTAGTTGCAAGAAAGTATCAGGAACTTTTTGAGAATTTTCATGGGAAGTATTTCATTACTTCAATTTGCCCGGCTGTTGTTGCATTTATTGAAAAGTATTATCCCGACCTGATAACTAATTTAGCTCCAATTGTCAGTCCAATGATTGCGACAACTAAAGCTATCCACAAAAAATATGGGAAGGATGTAAAAATCGTTTTTATTGGCCCCTGTATCGCGACAAAAGAGGAAGCGCTAAGGTTTGAAGGCGATGCCAAAGTGGATTCTGTTCTGACCTTCATCGAGCTTCGCCAATTGTTCTCTGAGTTCAATATCCGTGAAAGCCAGCTTGAGTTTTCAGAGTTCGATCCTCCGGTAGGATATAAGGGGTCTTTATACCCTTTAAGCAATGGCATCCTTCAGGCTGCAAATCTCAGCGAAGACCTTCTTACAGGCAGCATAATAACAACAGAAGGACGAAACAATATGCTTGATGCTGTTAAAGAGTTCTCATCCAGGATTGAATTGATCAAAAGGCATTTCAACATTTTCTATAACGAAGGTTGCCTGATGGGACCTGGTACTTCGCCAGGTGGTGAGAAATTTCTCAGAAGGACATTAGTCACTGAATATGACAATAAACGGTTGATGCAGTTTGATAATATAATCTGGGATCAGGAAATGGATTTTTTCTCTGCACTTGATCTTTCAAGGCAATTTATTCCCGATGATCAGCGATTACCTGTTCCTGGAGAAGAAGTCATTAAAGAAATTCTGTTAAGGATTGGCAAAGAAGCGGAAATTGTCAACGAGATAGGTTGTGAATCATGTGGGTATAGTTCATGCAGGGAATTTGCTGTGGCAATTGCTCAGGGTTTAGCAACTACTGATATGTGCCATATCTACAGTACCCAAAACCGGCAGGATTACATTAAATCTTTGCGTGCCGCCAATGAAAAGTTGGCAAAAACACAGGCTGCGCTGAAAATGTCAGAGGAAAAGACAAAAATAGAGCAGGAAGTAGAACGAGAAGCCTCTGCTACGATGTCTGCTATGTTGCAAAAATTAGTTTCAGGAGTTGTTATTGTTGATGAACATTTGAAAATTACTCAATCCAATAAAGCATTTGTGAAAATTGTTGGGGAAGATGCTGTGCTTGTTGATGAGGTCATCCCTGGTCTTATCGGGGCAGACCTGAAAAGCCTTCTGCCTGTTTCTTTTTACAAACTTTTCTCCTATGTGCTTACTTCAGGTGAAGATATTCTTAACAGGGATGTGCAATACAAGGATAACACATTAAGCATTTCAGTCTTCACCATTCGGAAAAATAAATTTGTTGGCGGAATCTTTCGGGACATGTACACGCCGGAAGTCAGAAAAGAACAGATTATTCGAAGGCTTACAGAAGCTACGGATGAAAATTTTGAGATGGTTCAAAAAATAGCATCCTTATTAGGTGAAGGCGCTGCTAAAACAGAGAAAATATTGAAAAGCGTAATTGAATCACATCAATCATCTCAAAAGAAAAATATCTGATCCCGTGGGTGGAGACTTT
This sequence comes from uncultured Bacteroidales bacterium, assembly GCA_903915465.1. Classification (GTDB taxonomy): domain Bacteria; phylum Bacteroidota; class Bacteroidia; order Bacteroidales; family FEN-979; genus FEN-979. The sequence continues at coordinate 22,739 of CAIWTA010000048.1, forward strand.
TATATTGAAGTTAATTGCCAGCAAAGAAATCATTCTGATGAACGCGTATGCGGAGATGTTTTTCTTTCTAAGAGGATAAAGGAAGAAGGTCGGCTAATTGTAGTCCTTTCTGATGGCATTGGACATGGAATCAAGGCAAACCTGCTTGCCACAATGACAGCCACATTGGCAGTAAATTTTACAGAGGAACATAAAAACATTGAGAAAATTGCCGAAATAATTATGAATACGCTGCCAGTTGACAGTATAAAAGGTACTAATTATTCGACATTTACCATCATTGAAATGGATGCAGAAGGGGAAGTTAAAATCCTGGAATACGAAAATCCCAGAACGTTGATTTTAAGAGGTCCACGTTCATTTGTACCTGAATGGAATGGAGTTTTACTCGACTCGGAAAAGCATTTTGAGAAGGAAGTTTTAGGATGTTCTTTCAAGCCCGTCAAGGAAGACAGGATCATTTTCTGTACGGATGGTGTCAATCAGTCGGGTTTAGGAACTGAGAAATATCCGGTTGGATGGGGAGAAGAAAATCTTGAGCAATTTGTCCTTAATATAGTTAAAGAGGAACCTGATATTTCTGCAACAAAACTTTCGTCAAAGGTTATTGGCAGAAGCAATGCCAATGATAATTTTTTCCCGAAAGACGATATGAGTTGTGGGGTTATTTATTTCCGGGAACCGAGGAAACTTCTGATTTGTACCGGCCCACCACAAGTTGAACTGGATGATCCTGTGTTTACAAAAATATTTGAAGAATTTCCTGGCATAAAGATAATTTGCGGTGCAACAACGGCTGATATAATTGCCCGTGAACTGAATAAAAAGATCATTGATTCCAATGTGATTTCTGATACTGAGCTACCTCCTGTTGCACATATGGCTGGAGTTGAGATAATTACTGAGGGGATTCTCACCTTGAGCAGAGTCAGTGAGATATTGAAAGGATATACTCAAACAACGAGCCTGGGGAAGGGCCCGGCCGATGAAATCGTCAGGAGAATTCTTGATTCTGACGAAATTCATTTTCTTACGGGAACAAAGATCAATATTGCACACCAGGATCCGACACTTCCGGTTGAACTGGAATTGCGCAGGACTGTAATTCACAGGATAGCACGGGTACTGGATGAAAAGTTTCTGAAGGAAGTGGAAATGAAGTTTTTTTGACCTGGCAGAAAGGCTTTCTCGTAACTCTCACTTTTATTTAAATAGCCCGCAGATAATCATATCTACGGGCTATTTGACCAAAAATTAATCAAAATTTATAAACCTAACTGTTATATTCCGCCACTATTTCTTTAACTCCTTCAGGAGATACACGTCCATATACTTTTTCACCAACCATTACAACCGGTGCAAGGCCACAAGCGCCAACACAGCGAAGGCAACTCAGGGAAAACTTCCCGTCAGGTGTGGTTTCCCCAACCTGAACTTTCAAAACACGCTTGAATTCTTCCAGAACTTTCTCTGCTCCTCTTACATAGCAAGCTGTTCCAAGGCAAATTGAAATAGGGTGTTCACCTTTAGGAACCATTGTAAAAAAAGAATAAAATGTAACTACACCATACACATGAGCGATAGAGAGGTTCAGCTCTTGGGCAATGGATTCCTGGACTTCAGCAGGGAGGTATCCGAAGATACCCTGAGCTTTATGGAGTACATTGATGAGCTCACTTTTCTCATTATTAAATGATTTACAAACTTCTTTCAGCTCTTGTTTTTTCTTTTCAGATAATTTGATCTTTGCCATATTATGATTTAATTTCTCAATTTCACCATTCGCTTTCTTTATTCTTCAACAAATACACTGGAGCTCCGGTCGAAATACTTGGTGTGCAATAAGTGGTGAGATTTTTCACCTAAAGGTTTACCCAGGAATTCTTTATAAAGTTCGATGATGAAAGGATTTTCATGAGATTTCCGGATTGTTTTCCCATCATCCTCTTTGTATAATGCGGCTGCCCGCTGTTTTAATATCTCTGAATTTCCATGGTGGAAAGGTTGGCCTCCTCCACCAATGCAGCCGCCCGGACATGCCATGATTTCAATAGCATGGAATTGGTTTCGACCTGCCTGGATATCCTCCAATAGCTTTCTTGCGTTTCCCAGACCATGGGCAATACCAATATTGATAGGAAGACCATCAAAATCGATGGTAGCATGACGGATGTTTTCGAACCCCCGTAATTCCTTAAAATCTACTTTCTCCAGTTTTTTTCCAGTAAAAAGTTCATAAGCAGTTCTGCAGGCAGCTTCAATAACCCCACCTGTAGTACCGAATATGACACTTGCTCCTGTAGATTCACCCAATGGATTATCAAAACCTTCGTCTGGCAAGGAATTGAAATCGATGTTTGCTTGTTTAATTAATTGGGCAAGTTCACGTGTCGACAATGAGAAGTTCACATCGGGGTCGCCATTTACTTTAAATTCCTCACGCTGACATTCATATTTCTTTGCCAAACAAGGCATAATTGAAACCACGATAAGGTCTTTTCTGTCAATGCCAAGTTTCTTCCCAAAATATTCTTTTGCAATAGGGCCGAACATCTGCTGAGGTGACTTTGCAGTTGAAGGAATATCGCGCAGTTCAGGAAAATTGTGTTCAAAAAAATTGACCCATCCTGGGCAACAAGAAGTAAGGATGGGCAGGTTGGCGTTTTTGTCACCTTTAAGGTAACGGGTAAGGCGGTCGAGTAATTCACTCCCTTCTTCCATAATAGTCAAGTCAGCAGCAAAATCTGTGTCGAACACGTAATCAAAGCCAAGTCTTCTGAGTGCTGCGGCCATCTTGCCTGTCACAAGGGTGCCTGGCATCAGCCCAAATTCTTCACCTAATGCAGCTCTGACGGCAGGTGCTGTTTGCACCACGACTGTCTTGGCGGGGTCAGCAAGAGCATTGATGACGTTGCGAGAGTGGTCAACTTCTGTCAGGGCACCGGTAGGACAAACTGAAACACATTGTCCGCAATATGTGCACGGCGATTTTTCAAGATTCATCTCGAATGCCGGGGCTACCACTGCCATGAATCCTCTGTTGACGGCAGAAAGCGCACCAACTGTCTGAACTTCATTACACATCAGTTCACATCTGCGGCACATGATGCATTTATCAATGTCGCGGATGATAGCAGGGGATGTGTCTTTGCGATAAGCAGATTGTTCCCCTTGAAAAGGAATTTCCCGAACGCCAAGTTGTTGTGCCATGCTCTGCAATTCGCAACTTCCCGATTTAGCACAAGTAAGGCATTCGGCTGGATGATCAGACAAAATAAGCTCCAGGACAGTTCTTCTTGCATTCAATACCCTTATAGAATGGGTGCTAATTATCATCCCATTTTCCACTCGTGTAGTACATGCAGGAGCCAGGTTGCGTCTGCCTTTTATCTCTACAACACAGATTCGGCAGCCGCCCGGCTTATTTTCAATGCCCATGTCCTTGAGTTCAAAAAAACACAAAGTAGGTATTTCAATACCAACGGTTTTGGCAGCCTTCAGTATTGAAGTATCTTTTTCGACTTCAAGAAGTTCCCCATCGATGGTCAGTTTTATCAATTCCATTTTGTCTGTCTTCATTAATTAGTGAAAATTGCACTGAATTTGCATTTCTCCATACAGGCACCACATTTAATGCATTTTTCAGGATCGATGTAATGGGCCTGCTTGCGTTCGCCTGTAATAGCGTTAACAGGGCAATTCCTTGCACAGAGTGTACAGCCAATGCATTTTTCTTCATCAACGATGTAGGTCATCAGCGATTTGCAAATGCTTGAACGGCATTTCTTGAAAGTCACATGTTCAAGATATTCCTCATAGAAATTTTCCATTGTCGAAAGAACAGGATTCGGGGAAGTCTGTCCCAAGCCGCAAAGAGAAGTATCTTTAATGACAGAGCTGAGATTCCTTAGTTTGTCGAGATCTTCCATTGTTCCATTACCCTGCGTAATTTTTTCAAGTAACTCGTACAATCTTTTGTTTCCGATCCTGCAAGGAGAACATTTTCCACAGGATTCCTCTACAGTAAATTCCAGATAAAACTTTGCGATAGATACCATACAGTTATTTGAATCCATCACGATCATTCCTCCTGAACCCATCATAGAACCAGCTTCCAACAGATTATCATAGTCGATGGGCGTATCCAGATGTTTTGTCGTGAGACAGCCACCTGATGGTCCGCCTGTTTGTACAGCTTTAAATTCAGCGCCGTCCTGCATCCCACCACCAATGTCATAGATCACTTCCCTTAAGGTAGTTCCCATCGGGACTTCAATTAGCCCGACATTGTTGATTTTCCCAGCAAGGGCAAAAACTTTGGTTCCTTTTGATTTTTCTGTACCAATACGGGAGAACCATTCCCATCCTTTATTAATGATGACAGGAATATTTGCATAGGTCTCAACGTTGTTAACGTTTGTAGGCTTTCCCTGGTATCCTGATTCTGAGGGAAATGGAGGTTTCACGGTAGGTTCACCGCGCAGGCCTTCCATTGAATGAATCAATGCTGTTTCTTCTCCGCAAACAAATGCACCTGCTCCATAGCGAATCTCTATATCAAAGTCAAAGTCAGTTCCTAAAATATTTTCACCCAGGAATCCATATTCTTTAGCATGTTTAAGTGCAGTGAGAAGCCGGTCAATAGCCATTGGATATTCGGCACGAATATAAACAAGTCCTTTGTTTGCCCCCGTGCAGTAGGCGTTTATTGCCATAGCCTCAATGACGGAATGCGGGTCGCCTTCCAGAACCGAGCGATCCATAAATGCGCCTGGATCTCCTTCGTCAGCGTTACACACAACATATTTCTGATCGGCTTTAACCTTGCGAGTGATTTCCCATTTCAAACCTGTAGAAAAACCACCACCACCACGTCCGCGAAGACCTGATTTTTTTATTATTTCTATGGCAGCTTCCGGGCTTAATGTAGTCAATACGGTTCCCAGTGCCTGGTAACCATCACGGGCAAGATAATCTTCAATCTTTTCAGGATTTATTACCCCACAATTTCGTAATGCAATTCTTAATTGTTTTTGTGACATCTTTTCTTCCTCTGCTAAATGCTTTCGATGGTTTGATAATTTGAAGGAATGACACCTTCGATCAATTCACCTTTACGGATGTATCGTTCAATAATCTCATCGGCTTTTTTAGTGGTTACATATCCGAAAGTGATTGGTTCCTTTCCAGGAATAGTCACTTCGATTGTAGGTTCAGCATAGCAATAACACATGCAGCCTGTTTGGGTCACCAGCGCTGGGATGCTTCTTTTTTCCAATTCATCTCTCATGTATTCGAGCACAGCTCTCGCACCGGAAGCAACACCGCATGTGGCCATTGCAACTTTTATCTGAATAATACTATCAGGGTGATTTTTATTGGATAGAGCAGACATCTTTGTTTTCAAATCCTGCCCGATCTTCTTCAATTCATCGAACGACTTCACCTTTGCCATAATCTTGTGATTTAATATTCTAAATAAGAGTCCACTCTGAAAAGTATCAATCCGTGAAAAGTGTTGGGCTAAAGCCCTATATTTCAGCGATTTGCCTAACCCCGACCTTAAGGTCGGGGTTATTGATAACCAATACGTTACTGGACTTTGGTCCAAGATATAATACTTTTTGGAGTGGGCTCAAATAAAGTTCTTAAAGACTGCTGCATTAAAAATACAGTACCAATTATTAATGTTGGAGCAAAAGTAAAGGTTTTAAAATTAGTGTGCAAGAAATTTATGTGAAAAAATTCACATTGTTAATAAAATAACAGAAAAAGATTAATACTCTTGCAACAAATGCAAATTTTTATATAATAATAAACCTTGTAAGCTAAAGTATTATAATTAATTAGAAAAAACAGTTAACAATGAGCAATCTTGCAGATACGGAAAAGTAGTTAAGCAGAAGAGAGGTTCTGTTCACTTTTCGGGTTGATCTTCATCCAGAAACCATTACCATGAATATTAATGATCTCAATTGCAGGATCCTTTTTCAAATACTTGCGTAAGCGGGCAATAAAGACGTCCATGCTTCTGGTTGTAAAATAATCCTCATTCCCCCATATTTTTATTAAGGCATCTTTGCGTGGAAGGATACCTGATTTGGCAATTAACATCATCTTTAGCAATTCAGCTTCCTTTGGAGACAAAATTTGCGTATGATTTTCAAACATTAAAGTTCTTAAACCTGGATTAAATTTGAATTTCCCAATTTCAAATTCTGATATGTCAATATCCTGACTTGGATTTCTTCTCAGAATTGCTTCAATTTTGCATAACAATACCTCAGAATCGAATGGTTTTGTCAGGTAATCGTCTGCCCCTATATGAAATCCTTCAAGAACATCTTCTTTAAGAGATTTTGCAGTAAGAAAAATCAATGGCATGTTTTCATTTTTTTTCTTGATCTCCCTGGCAAGTGTGAATCCATCCATCTCCGGCATCATAATATCGAGGATGCAAAGGTCAAATTTTTCGGAATTAAAGCATCCAAGACCTTGTTTCCCATCAGGTTTCAGAACAACTTCGTAGTCGGCTAATTCAAGGTATGACTTTAATATTGACCCAAAATTAGGATCATCTTCGACCAATAAAATTTTCAGTTTGTGACTTATTTCTCCCATAATACCATTTCTTAGTTAAAAAAGTCCGGAAACTTTTCATTAATCATCATTAACTTTTAAAGGTAGGGAGATTTCAAAAATGCTTCCCTTCCCTGGCTCACTATGTACATTGATCTCTCCTTTATGTGAAAGAACAATTGCCTTGGAATAGCTTAGCCCTAATCCAAACCCCTTCACATTATGGATATTTCCACTGGTTACCCGAAAAAATTTATCAAAAATTTTGTGGCGCGTATCAGTGTCCATGCCGATGCCTTTATCCTCAACAGTCAAAAGAATCTTTGCTCCGATATTTTTCGTCATTACCTTGATCTCTGGCTTACCTGATGAGTATTTATTTGCATTATCAAGAAGGTTGATGAGAACGTTTGAAAGATGCGTTTCATCTGCATTGACAATTGATTTTTCTGCCTTCAGGAAAAGCTCTAAATGGCCTTCCCGTGATTCTAACTGGAGTCGGAAATGGTTTGAGACCCTTTCAACAAGAGAATTCAAATCAACAGGTTGCATATTGAGCGCAAACTCACTGCTGTCAAGTAATGCCATTTGCAGGATCTGTTCCACCCGTGTATTCATTCGGCTATTTTCTTCCCTGATCACCTTCGTATAAGATCTGATTATCTCAGGTTCTGCAATAACTTTCGGATTGTTTATAGAGTCTATTGCAATCGAAATAGTTGCCAGGGGCGTTTTAAACTCGTGGGTCATGTTATTAATGAAATCTGTCTTTATATCTGAAATCTTTTTCTGTCGCAACATGATAAAAATACTCAGGATCGAAGTTATTGCAATGATTAGAGTAAACAGGATTGACCCCAGCATCAACCATGAAAGTGACCTGAGCAGTACATTTTTTTGCCCGGGGAAATATACGAGCAGCATGTCAGGTTTCTGAAAAAGGTCGTTTGGGAACAGAGAGATTCGATGCGGAGTAGAAAGATATTCATTTTTAAACGCTTTTGATTTTATTGGAAGAGGTTCAGATTTGCTGGAAGGAGACAGGATAGAAAATTCAAATGGGAGATCAATGTTTTTATCTGCAAATGATTTCTTGAGAATATTTTCCAAGTGGTTTTTGTCAATCCGACTCGTGATAGGTGAAGGTTTGTTTTCCAACTCCACGGCCATCTTATGAATGACATCTTTTATCTTCTTTGCTTTTTTCGTGATTTTTCGCATATCATTCTGAATGGTCAAGGTCGTTTCATGAAGCTTTCCCGGTCTGCTTCTGATAATGATGTTGGTTTGATTTCCCCTTGGTACTCCTTTTTGAATTTTATGCTTTGATTTTGGATCTGTTACATGGGTAATGTCCTTTTGCAAATATCTTTGATGAAGGAATTCTCTCTGAGGAGGTATGAGTAAATTCCCGGATTGGTATTGTTCTACCAAGGAATCAATTCTTCTCAAATCATTCTCATTTTTGTACTCGAGGAAGTATTCATTGATGTCTTCAGGAATAATAAGAGTAAATGGGTGAACTCCCGAAACAAATGAATCAGTTTCATTGAAATCGCCATTCCACTGATAATTGAAAAAAAATCCTTGATTATTGGTATTGTAGGAAAAAGGAAGGGGAGGTGGCGGAGGAGGCGGAGGCGGCGGAAAGCAGAAGTCTTCCTGTGAAAGCAGAGAATCAAGTTTAATATTGAGTGATAATATACTGTCATTGGAAAATGCCTGAACTAATGTACGAATACTATCTCCCATCATGTTGTTTCTCATGTAGATAATATCTTCTCTAGTTTCCAGTTTGTTCACAGCATCAGCAAGAGCTTCGTTGACACTCCTGTTAAATTGGGCTTCCTTCAGATTTATTGCATTCCTGATCCAGAGATACTGGACAGAGATAATTCCCAGTAGAGAAATTACGATCAGGCTAATGATGAGATTCAGGATTCTCTTTTTCACGGGTTCAAATGTATGAAAAACCATTAACCATTAGGTGGTGATTAACATTTCATTAACCAACATTAACTTACCTTTAACTTCTAAAATCAACTATCCGGGTTAGATTTGCAGAAACCAATTATTCAATCTTATGAAAACAATCTCAGATCTTAACAAAATTGTATTTATTGCAACGCTGGTTGCAATGGCGATGATTTTTATCACAAATCCAGTATTTTCTCAGGATTCATCAAAAAAACCGCATCCAAAAAAACAGATTAAAGTGGTTGTCCAAACGGATAAAAACGGACGATCACATATTCTTGATACTACAATTAACCTGAATGGGAGGATGGATGAGGCCAATCTGAGAAAAGTTATGAAGGAATATGATATCGATCTGGAAGGATTGGCTGATAATATGCAGGATATGGTTGTTCAAATCGATGATATGGATTTGCCGGATTCAGCCAAGGTTGATTCACTATGTAAAATGGTAAAGAAAATAAGAATTATCGGTCGAGAAGGCAATGGACCAATGTGTAAAAGGGGGCATGAAAGATCTCATTCCTACAAATTTGACTATTATTTTAATGAACCGGGAATCCCTGATTCACCGCCACCACCGCCACCACCTCCGCCAATCGGGGATTTTGATTTTTTCGATAATGCTTCAGGTTTTGAACCATTGACAAGGAATTTTGAAGAAAAGGGCACTACTTTGTCCGATATCATTGGTGATATACCAATGGATATGGTAAAAAGTTATTCTATAAAAGAAACAAAGAATGGTAAAAAGATCGTGATCGAACTAAACAATTATCCGATTATTGAACGCCGGGACAAAGTCATTATCATCCGTGAACCCGGTCAAAGAAGACCGAATGATCATTCCCGGAATCCTCATATGAGGAAGAAGATCATCATCAGGTCTGACGGGGGAGAACCAAAAGAAGAGAGCCCAAAGATGTGAATTTAGCCCGGGCTTCGGTTATTTCACGTCCGGAAAGTCTGGTTTGAGAGGTTTACCGGATATTTCTGAGATCTATAACCGGAGAATCCTCCAAATCCAGCATTGCATTTATCATTACTGCATGTTTGAAAAGATGGAGATCATTTAATCTGATATCGGCAGGAAAGATGGAACCCCTGTTCATAAGAAATTGTCTCTTAACCCCGGAAAGTAAAGGATTTGCCGGGGTTAACCATTTTGACCCGTCCCAGAAGGCAATGTTGGCATAAGATGTATCTGTGATCTCTTTGTTTTTTATGATCAGAATATCCGAGTCGGGCGGACATCCACTTAAAAGTTTTTTAAAACAGGAGCGATCAAGGAACTTATAATTGTATTGGATCTCATTTGCTGTGACGATCTTTAAATGTTTAATCTTTCTTGGGATGTAAGGGGCAATTTCTATTTTTTCAATTTTTTCCTTATAAATAACCCGGGATTTCTGCAAAGACTGTACATCAGCTTGTATTAAATCCTGTAAAGATAATTTTTCCGTTAAGCCCAGAAATTCGGATCGCGTACGATTCAGGCGATCTTCATGCAGATCCAGGTTAACTGCTTTTCCTTGTAGGACCTTTATCGATTCAAAAAACAGGCACATAGACTTTTTCCACCATTTCATTATACTCGGAAAGAGCGTTGCTGAATGAAGTAATTCCTCCACCACTCTTATAAACAAGATGATTTTCTGTTTTTTCAATAAACCTGATCATCACACAACTATTGAGGTTTATTCCATCGAAAAATCCGAAAACACCGGTGTAGAAACCTCTATCATATGCTTCAACGTGTTTTATGATCTCAACTGTTTTCTCTTTGGGAGCTCCCGTGGTTGAACCTGCAGGCAGAAGACGAAATAGGATGTCTCCGATTCTGCCAAAATAATCATGGTCAAGATCTCCACTGATTTCAGAACTGACTTGGATTAAATCATTGATATTGGTTTTGATCCGGTCAATATACCTGAAACGCTCTACTCCGACATTTTTTGCAACCATACTCAGATCGTTGCGGATCAGATCTACGATGGTATAATGTTCTGCAAGTTCTTTTTTATCCGCTATTATTTTCTTCTCAGCGTTACTGATAGCAGCATTTATTGTACCTTTCATTGGAAATGAATAGATCTTGTTATTCTTTATCTGGATAAAAATTTCCGGGGAAAAAACCACAAATTGATCTTTATACAATAGTTTAAACTTTGCTTTGCTGTATAGAAATATTTCAAACAGAGAAAAATTTGTTTCAATTTTTGTTGGACAAGTAAGGTTTAGTAGATACGTGTTTCCCTTATTTATTTGGTCGGAGACGAAAGAAAATTTCTCCAGATACTTCTCATAAAGCATCGGAAATTTCTGAAAGATCAGTGACTGCTTGTTATTCCTGGATTCATTACAATTTGTGATACCATCGACATCATAAAGGATATCCATTCCAATTTCTGCCGGTTGAAATACCTGGGGGTCATTCATTGCATAGTCTACAACGAAAAGAAAAGGTTTATTTTGGTCCCCCAAATGGTTCATTAAATCAATAGCTGTACTTTTATCCATCCAATAAATTCTTAACACCGGATACTGTAATGATGCCAAATATCTTAATTATTGACAATAACGA
>CAIWTA010000049.1 GCA_903915465.1 uncultured Bacteroidales bacterium
AATGTTGCAGTTCCTGTAGTACTCAGGTTCACAGAAGCTGAATAAACAATAGTGCTGTAGCTTACCGCATTGTGCAGTTCTACGGTGATATGATCGGCAACACCTGCCGGCCAATGAGGTCCGGATTCATCATAGGCCGGATTCATAGTACCACTGCCGGCATATAGCCCTTCGAGGAAAATAGAGGAAAGGTTCAGGGGCTTTGTGTTTGAAATTTCAAGGAATGACTCTACACCATTACCGCAGGCATTGTGGCCTTTTACTTTCAACTGTCCGCTTGTTGCTATTGAGGAGAAATCAAGAGTTACATTCGTTTCTGTACCATTGATGGTTACCCCTGACCCTGTGTAAGTCCATATATAATCTGAAGCATGCGGAATTGCACCTACAGAATACGGCACACCAGACGTACCTGGAGAAAAGGTAGTCGCTCCCGTGATTGGTCCGGCTGCAGCAACAGCCTGATCAACCTGAATCATTATTGTATTGGATGTAGCAGGATTATTTATTACGCATCCCAAAGTGGAAGTCATCGCTACAGATATCTGATCACCATTCACAGGAATATAGGTATATGTAGAACTGTTTGTACCCGCATTAAATCCGTTAACCTTCCATTGATAAGAAGGTGTTCCGCCGTTGACAGGATTTGCAGTGAAAGTGACGTTTGTACCTGCACAGACCGGATTGGCAGAAGAAGCAATTGAGACACTGATGGGATTAGAAGTACCACAAATGGATACATTATCAATTCCGAGGGCTTGGGCATTTGATGTTGTGAGACCAGAAGTCACTGAATAGTTCCATGCCAGGTAAAAATCACCTCCGGCCGGAATGTTTTGGGCCAGCGTTTTGTTTATCACACTTTGCGTAGCTCCCGGCGCAGAAGCATAGCCATTATTACCAGGATCACTACCAGTATAACTTGTCAGAAAGTCACTGCCAGCCGATGTCCAGGTCGAGCCGTCAGTTGAATAATACATCTGTATCGAGAAACCTGCAGGGTTAATTCCAAGACGGTATTTCTCCACATCATAGCTTATAACAAGGTTTGGGATAGCCTCAGTTCCATTGTTTTTCAACCAAACATACACATTCACACTTTTTGAACCGGAACTTGAAGATATTCCTCCAACAGCCCTGTCAGTGGCTGAAGCAGGATCACCGGCCCCATAGTTATAAATACCATTGTTAGCATTACCCGGCATAGTATTACCAGCTGCAAAATTTGTTGCTGTCGAAGCAGATGAATAAGTTCCAACCAGCCTGACTGTATTAAGTTTGTCAACTTTCCATCCATTTGGCAATGGTACAGTGGCATTGGTGCCAATACCGTTAAAATTTTCAGTACATGGAATATTTACAGGGTTGGGTACTAAAAAATGCAACAGGAATCGGCCATCGTACGAGCCATCGGGAGATGAGAAATTATACACAGGGTTCTGCAACAGGTCTTGGATAACATTCAGTTCCAGATCTTCAAGGAATAAGCCTGGCAAGGAGGTGAAACTTTCCATACCACTAAACGTGATACTGTAATTACTAGAATAAATTCCTGCTGCAACAATTCCAACAGGTATAGTTGTTCCATTGGTAATATATGGCATTGCGTTCAAACAAGTCTTCAGATTATTGTCCACGATCGTATAAACCTGTGGACGTGCTATAACGGTAGCCTGATTACCATTTTGTCCATTTGCCGGGGGTATATTGAACAGTTTCTCAGCATCGTTTCTGTCCTGGCCAACATTAGAGCCCCCTGCAACCATAAAGATAGCTTCATCATAAATGGGACCATTACTCAAAGTGATCTTTAACTTATTAACCGGAACATCTTTCAACCAATCATCGCCTGTAACATCATGTGTTCGTGCTGCATTTAGCAAATAAAGTGATTTGGTACCGGGAATATAGGGGTCCACCTTGACGAAGAATCCTTGTGTGGAAGGAATGCGACCATTAACACCGTCAGAGTGGAACTGTGAACCGCCATAAAACTCGTAACCACCTATTCCACCACCTTTATTCTGATTCCATACATAATAGTAATTATTTACCAGGTCATATTTATCTATTGCGTCCCAGTCAATTGCAGACGGGAATGGGTTACCAAGTAATTCCCATGAGCATGTATTAACAACATCCGGGAATACGCAGAGTTTATTACCCGTATTTGGTGTTCCAACAAACTCTTTGGTTGTTGGGACCCCGGCATCATAAGCAACAAGATAACCCCTGGTAACATCGAATGCAGGAGGAGTTCCTAAATCATAGTTAATGCCAACAGGTTGGTTTGTTCTCAGGTTAATCCAATGGTTAAGAGGAGGAGTGCAAGGTATAGACCATTTGTAGAAATCCCATTTGGTGATATCTCCGGGGAAAGCTGAAGTTGGCGGAGCAAATACACCGTTACAGATTGTCTGGTAGCCAACTGGTGAGGAAAGTAAATGCCATCCTAAGTTTGCAGCAATTGTATGCTGTACATTGGCAGTTCCGGTAACGGTTCCGTTGGTTATAAGTGATCCCTGGCTTTCAACAATCAGATTATTGCCGCAGATTGTCATGGCACCATTCACGGTAAGAGCTCCACCCGGTTTTACGTCCATGCCAACATCAAATAAACAGTTAATGTTAAGATTCCCGGTGACAATCAGAAGGCCATAAATTTGAAACCATACAGTTTTAGGATATGCCTTTGACCCTCCGCCCAATACCATATTATGAGCTGTTGTAGTAGAGCCAAGCAGCAACATAGGATAATGAGGACAACCTGATGGAATAATTACATCATCTGTTGCCAAAGGAACAGCATTTCCAAGCCAGTTCAATGGATCATTCCAAAGTGTGCCATTTAAACCTGACCATGTAGGAGTACAACTTTTCACTGTGATAGGCTGTATAACAGGAACTGCAGCACAACCACCAACTGTAATGTTATAGGTAATAGGATATGTTCCAATGGTAGAAGGATTAAATGAATTCCCGCTTACGTATGACCCGGTGAATACGCCACCGCTTGGTGTTGCTGATAATGGCACAAGCCCTGAACCAACACAAACGTCGGCTAATGGGTTAAACGTGATAACTGGTACCGGATTCATCGTAACTAAAACACTTCCCGTCATTGGGGTTGCAGTAGGATAATATGAGCCATAATATTTCCCGCTTACTGTATAAGTATAAGTGCCAATCTTGTTTCCGAAAGCGAGTACTCCACCAGTACCGGGATAAGTCGGAGTCTGGGCAATACCATTCCGGTAAAGTGTATAAGTCACACCCAGTTGTGATCCTGCCAAACCTACCGGCGGACCTGCACCACCCTCACAGTATGAACCACCACCGGTTACAGCAAATGGTGTTGGAGCTGGAGCATTTAAATAGATGTTATGGTAGTTATCACCGGGGTGAGTATTGCCAGTATTGGTAGTAATTTCTGTGCTTCTACACGATGGAGTATAACTTGTGTACCGGAAAACTTTTGTTGCATAAGGCATTATCGTGTAACTGAAATGAAGACCGGCTTGTGAGCCTGCAACAAATGCAACTGTATTGGTGACCCTGATACGGCAAACCCTTGTTCCAGGGTCTGACGTTGAGAGAGTGCATGCTGTCCCACAACCAGGGCCGGCTTTTGCTGCCAGTTTAATAATACCCTGGGTTGTATTGAAGCTTGCATATTTGATGGCTGTCGGAACGCTTGCAGAAACCAACTCTGATGAGCCTGCTACAATTGCAACAGATAATGTACCCGTACCAAAAATAGATTTGTTGATCAAAACACCTGCCTGGATGATAGCACATTCGAAAACATCAGCGGGGTCAGTGTCTTTGATGTACAAGTCAAATTCAAAAATTTTGTCCGTTACCTGGACATCATTTTCGATTGTATATCGGTAATCATTTATCCCTGCTGTTGCATTTTGAACAAAAACAGGCATTAGAAGCAGTAATAGCATTGCTTTTGGTAATTGTAAGAGTGCGTTTTTCATATATCTTTATTTTTGCAACAATTTCTGTTTATCATGAACAAATTATTCATTTAATTAAAGAATTTCTCCTTGACTAATTATGGAAGTATCACGGCAATAAAGGAGTCGCTATTGTTCCCTGCAATGGATAGGTCTGATCCGTCCATGCCGCCATCTCCGTTGGCATCCTCCTGAAGATAACCATAGGCAAAGGCGTCAACCTGGTTGCCAATATCAGACAAGTCACTGGCTTCAATGGCACCATCCTGGTTCACATCTCCGCCAAAGATAACAGCTGTACCATCGCTCATAAGACTCATGTTGTTTCCATAAGCCTTGGACTGTGTATCAAATGCATAGTTGATAATAACTCCCGAGAAATCAACAGGCGAAGCCGAAGTGGTTTCAATGCTGTTGCGATGTTTAATAGTTAAATAATAAGAGCTGCCATAGTCAGCAGGAATTGCAACAGTAGCAGTACCACTAGTGCTCAGTGCAACACCATAGGCCCGGTACTCAACCCAATAATAATCTGCTGAATTGTGCAACTCGACAGTGATAGTGTCGGCAATACCGGCTGGCCATTTCGGAATTAATCCCAAATCCGGATCAACTTCCATTGCCTGGTTCAAAACACCATCTCCAGCGTATAAACCTTCAGGGAATACGTAACTGAGGTTCAGGATCTTGTTGGTAGAATAAGGAATTGCAAATCCATCAAGTTCTGCACCACCCTGGAAAGTACCAGCCACGTAGCATTTACCCGAAGTCCGGTTGACTGTCATCAACTGACCTGTTGAGGTATATGCACCAGCATATAAGATATCCGAAGTATAATCATATGTCATACCCTGGGAATAAGTAAAGTTAAATCCGCAAGGGCCCATATCATGTGCAGCCGGGCCAACCGGATTAATGTAGTACAGATGATCCGCGCGGATACCAACAGCAAATAAACCATCTCCGGTATACCCCAGGTCGATCAGTTGTTCTCCGGGTAAAATTGTCCCAATTAATGTAGCAGCACCGGTAGCAGGTATGATTTGATAAATCTCATTGTTGTTGTCTGTATAATTATAATCTACACCGTAAAGGATGTTGTTTGTATGATCATAAGCAATGCCAGTGAAACTCCTGCCTAAATTCGTAATCATATTCATTACACCAGTAGTCACGTTGATTGTGTACCAACCACCACCAAGTCCATAGGTGGAAGAAGTCGGATCATTATCATAATAATCGGAACCGTACCATACTCCGTTTACCCATGAACCTGCTTCAATAAACATTGCTGCTGTACCAGTTGCAAGTGATGTGATAACTCCAGGTGAAGTATCATAGAACCAACAAGGTCCATTAGGTATGGTGGCTGTAGGATCGTAAGCATTATATGCATAGATCTTTGTAGGGTTCTTAACAATCACCTGATCATATTTACAATCGTTTGAAGGTCCCAGATCCCCGGAAAGAGCGGTACATACACTTACAATAAATGTACCGAGCGTAGCAGGTGTCCATGGATCGAAAGTAACCGTGGCTGTTGCACCAACTGCAAGCGTTACATAATGGGTACTCGTATATCCATCGTTGATATTCATGGTAACGGGAAACAAAGTTTCTGCATATGATCCATGATTTGTCACTTGAGCGGTCGGTGTAACTGGTGTTGCAGGAATAACTATCGCGGGAATACCACCTATTGCAGTTGTACCCACATCGTGTACAAGTGCCGCCTGGATGCATATATCATCCAAATACCAATAATTCAGATCGTATGAATAGCCGGTGAACTCAAACGCAAACTTAAAATTTGCTGAGCCGACATCAGTGTTATTAATAGTAATGGTCTTTGTTTCCGGTCCAACATCTGCATTTGCAATGGTTGTCCACACAGTGTTCCATGTAAGTCCGTTATTCGAAGTGGTTACAATACTAAGATCAAATGTATTGCTGAACCAGTCGACAAAATGCCTGAACGATAATTGGAGTGCGGTTTTACCGGTTGTATTGATAACAGGAGAAGCAATACGTGAAGCACCGGTAAACGGGGGAGACCAGTTCAACATGAGTTCCGGGGATGCTATACCCCCTGCAGTATTCGTAGCAACTGTAGTCCAGTTGGTAAGACCAACGCCGGTTGTAGACCAGCACGATGGCATTACACCCACAGTCTGTGTACTGAAGTTTTCAGAAAAAGGCAGGGATACGGAAGTGCAAAGCGTTGTAAAAGTATAGGGTCCAACCCATTCACTGAACAATGAACCGCAATTCTGCCTGATATATACATCATAGCTGGTATTGCCTGACAATGTTGAGATTGTGGTAGGATTGAGCGTTACTCCGGAAACAATGGTTCCGGTTCCGGCAGTATGTCCTGCGCCCCCATAATCAATATCAACGGTTGTGGCGCCTGTCCAGCCAACCTGGGCCGAAGTGATGGTGATACCTGTAATTGTTAATGTCAAGGGTACCGGGCAATGAGGAGTGGGTTCCAGCCTAAAATCATCAAGGCTGATGTACCACGGAGCAGATGTGACAGATGTGGTTTTAACCCCAAAATAATAGGTGCCGGCAGCACCTGGAGTAAATGAATAGGTAAACTTGATGTATGAACTGTTACTGCAAACAACACCGGTAGAAAGTACATTTGTCATTCCTGCCGAATTATTGGTTGCACCGTATGCTACATCCATGAGGAAGTCAACAGGGCTTGTAGGAGACTTATTCTCCATATAGAAAGAGAAGTCATAGGATGCACTGTCGAGAGACATCGGTGGTGTAAAAACCCATGTTGTGTTGTTATAACTGGTGTAAATGTAATTTGTGCCATTATGTGGACCATAATAGGTTCCTGTAGTACTTGATGAAGTAGGCCCGATTGTACCCGCAACGTTTTCATATGTCCAGCATGGAGGAAGAATCTTGGATCCAACTGTTGTCAATGATTCAAATCCTTCACTCCATGGGAGTGACGATACTGCACCACAGGAGGTTGTAAAAGTACAGGGCCCGGACCAGGCGCTGGTTGTACCGGAGCAGACGGACCGAACATAGAAATCGTAAAGGGTGCTTGGGGTCAGTCCCAAAACGATGGTTGGATTGTTTGAGGTTGATATCCCGGATGATCCGGGAGTTGCACCTGAAATAACAACCTGGTATTCCCAGGCAGACGCGCTGCTTGACCAGCCAAGCGTTGCGCCAAAGGGATTGACATTTGTGGAAGTCAAATATACGGGAGAGGGGCATCCAAGAGAAATTTCCATCTGAAAATCATCAAAACTTATATACCAGGGAGTTCCCGTAGTGGATGTCGTTTTTATACCCAAATAATAAGTCCCTGCAGCGCCAGGAGTGAACCTGTATGTGAACTTAGTATAGGAACTGTTGCTGCATACCACGCCTGTCGCAAGCGAATGTGTCATTCCTGCAGTAGAATTTGTTGTGCCATAGGCCACATCCATCAGGAAGTCAACTGGGCTCGTCGGGTACTTGTTCATCATGTAAAATGAAAAATCATAGGAGACATTGCCGAGTTGCATCTGGGGTGAGAAAATCCATGTTGTGTTGGTGAAATTTGTATAAATGAAATGTGTTCCATTATTAGGGCCATAATATGCACTTGAAGTAGCCGAAGAAGTAGGTCCGGCTGTTCCAACAACATTTTCATATGTCCAGCATGGAGGAAGAATCTTGGATCCAACTGTTGCCAATGATTCAAATCCTTCACTCCATGGGAATGACGATACTGCACCACAGGAAGTCGTAAAAGAGCCCTTCGGTGACCATACACTAAGATTACCCACACCACAGGCTGCCCGCACATAAAAATCATATGTTGTGGAAGCTGAAAGAGCAGTAATTGGGTAAGGCTTGGTTGATGTGCCCGTTACCTGTGTATATCCGGTTAAACTACCGGGTGTGAAACCTGCAGGACCATATTCAATATCCCATGATGATTCAACACCATTTGATGTCCAGTTGATGGTTGCACCATTAGATGTGATTAGTGATGCAACAGGTTCTGTAGGAGCCGTACATGTTGATTGTGCTTCCAGACACATATCATCCATAAAAATATTATCACCATATTGACTCACCGCCTCAAAAATGATATATCGGCCATTACCAGCAGCACTACCCGGCATATTGAATGAATATTGATACCATCCAGCAGCTGCAACAACCGGGGCTAGTTGTATGGCCCTGTTAATTGTTCCAAGCAATGTTCCACCTGTTGCAGTGGGGTTGGATGCATTGTAATAAACATTTACCAGATCTGCAGTTGCAAGGAAAGCGTTGTCACGATATATCCAGAATGTCACCTTATACGAAGCAGAAGGAAAATTAATAGGTGGTGTTGCAAGTATACCGGTTGTTCCAGCTGCAAGGCTGTATGAATTATACTCTGCCATTCCTGCCCCCGAATGAGGTGTACATGTTGGATATGATCCAGGGTTTGTTTGACGGGCCCATGTACCAGGTGTCCCGGTACCTGCCGTTTTTAAATTGGTCCAGCCATTTGGTGGAAATATAGTTCCATCGAAACTTTCACAAGACGGAAATGAAGTGATTGTGGGATCAGCTCCTGTCGTGAATGACCACACAGAGCATCCCTGGGCATCACCATTTGCATTTGTTGCAACAATCTTCCAATAATAGGTTTTTGAATAAGTCAGCGCTGGACTAGGTGAATAACTGGTTCCTGTAACAGTTGTTCCTGGTCCGGTAGGAGGATTCACAGTGCCGTAATAAACTTTATATCCGGTTGTTCCTCCACCACCATCAGCCCAGTTGAGTGTAGTGTTAATCAGCACCCCTGTTGCACCATTGGAAGGTGAAACAATGGTGGCACAATTTGGCGGTGTGGTCGGATGATAATTATAAACCTTTACCTGATCAAGTCCAATATCATCATTACCATAGTCTGAAGTTCCGGTAAATTTTAATTTGACAGCAGAAGATGTTGTACTCAATGCTATTGCTGTATGGAGTGTCCATGAAGAAGCTGTTCCACAAGTTATTAAAGCACTTCCCCAGGTTGTACCACCATCAGTTGATAAATAGACATTGAGATTATCTGTTCCGGATGCATTAATATGATAGAATTCTAAGTAATTAGTTCCTGATGTGTAGGAGGACATATTTATTGCAGGTGTGATAAAATCTGCTGATAGCCCGCTGGATATCCCGTATGAATGAAATCGGGCAGAGCCAATCGTAGAATTTGCACCTGTTGGTGAGTAAGAACCACTAGCAGGCATACTCCATCCTGCAGTGTAATCATTTTTCTGCCATTGTAAGGTTGCAGTAGTAGTTCCTGACCATGCGGGGCTTAAGGTTGATGGTGTAGTCCATATACCATCAAACCCTTCAGAAAAAATAACTGTCTGCCCCCAGGAACTTCCTTCCCAAAGAAATAATACTACAAAAAAAACCAGTAAATTTTTCATAAAATCTTTTTTAAGATGACATGTATGAATTGTGTTAAATTCAGTAGAAACAACTAATAACTTGAATAAATAATATTTAAAACAAGTGTTAATCTTATTCGCCATTGAATTTTCCAATAATTCTATTCTCTGGAAAGAACAAGCATTACTCGATGATTTTAGATAAGGGAAGAGATGGCAATTTAAGGGTTACAGGTATTTGTCCAGGTTGTTTTAGTAATACTAGCCGGACCATCTTGAGCAAGAACGAGCTAACCGATGCAGATGATTGATATTGAATAAACTACCAAAAGTAAAATTTTGGTAACTAATCAGTTTTAAAAAAGTAATCGATATTAACAATTTTGTCTTTGAAATTAACAGCGTTTTCTATTTTATTTCTGTGATTTTTTCAAATCTCCGGGATATTAACAAAATGGG
>CAIWTA010000050.1 GCA_903915465.1 uncultured Bacteroidales bacterium
GATGCTTTGTTATTAATCTTTTCCAATTAGTTATATAGTAGGCTCGCTGATGAATCGCAGAGTTTCGCAGAATATTGATTATATGAATTTTAACTCTGCGTAACTTAGCGTAAAACTTTGCGAAACTCTGCGTGACATTTTATCTTTTTACTTTTTTGTTAACCCAGATCCGGATTAATGTGATGGGCCATTGTTACAGCTTTCCCATAATAAAGAGGTAGGAAAGTTTTGCTTTTACCAGTTGAATTCTATGCAGGTCGATCGAAAGACGAGCCTGGGTCTCTTCATTCAGTCGCGAGATATATTCGCTTGAAGTGATCACACCATTTTCCATCTGGGAAGCGGCTGTATGCGTGATTTTTTCACGAAGCACAATGATTTCCTCATCTTTCTGAAGAAGTGCTGTGAGTTTCATTATCTCTGAGAGTCCTCTGTCGGCTTCAATCCGGGTATTTTTATCAAATGTCTCTTTCTGACTGCTGAGAATATCGTTCTGAATGTCGTAGATCTTTTTTTCGTTCTTGTTCTGGTTCCAGTTCCAGATGTTCCAGTTTAGTTTAGCACCGAAGATCCACCAGGGAGTAAAATCGTTTGAAAGCATATTGAATCCCGGCCTTCCGTAACCAACTTGTCCGTACGCAAAGATGCGTGGATTCCATTTGGTGGTGACCATATTTTTTAACAATCCGATTCGGTTCTGTTGCAGGTCAAACAACTGGTATTCGAGTCTGGAATTCTCAAATGTCATGGAGGCGATCTGAACTTTAGGTAATACCAGGTGAGAAGTTTCAGGAATTGTTGTGGAAGTGAGCTCGGAAAGTATCTGGTAAGCACTGGTCCTGTCAATCCTGATTTCAGTCAGTTGCTGATCGATCTTATATAGCTCAACCTGCAGTGCATCTGCATTGGAAGCCAGTTGAGTGCCGTTTTTCACAGCAGATTGAACTTCTTTCATTTTTGCCTCAAGCTGAGTTTTGGTATTGTTCAGCAGTGATTCATTTTCCTGTGAAAGAAAAATACTGAAATAAACCTGGTTGATACGGTCTTTCAGCTTGTATAATTCAATCTGGATGCTCTTCTCATCCGTTTGCAGGTTTGAATTTTCGATCTTTTTCTGAAAATTTACAAGGTTCCCGTCATAAATTGATTGGTTCACATCAACAGTAAGTTTATACCAATCCTTACTGAGAGGCGGCATCCCTATAGCCGGTAAATTTGCAGGTAATACAATCACAACATCGGTGACTTCTGATTGTAATGACGCATTCCCGTTGACATTCATCTGCGGCAGATGGTTCTTATTCAGATTCCTTATCCGTAATTCAGCAGACTTCCCCAGCAAGTCTAATTGCCGCGCCAGCGGATAATTCTTCCTGGCTTGCTGGTAGCAGTATTCCAGAGTAACCGTGTCGCTTACTTGCCCGAAGCAAATCATAATTGGCAGCATTATAGAAAAGAGGAGGAATATTCGTTTCATTTCTTTCGGATTGTGTTCATAAAATATTTCTCGCTTCTGCCCGCCGGCAGGCAGGTTTGCATTTGGATCAGCGTTGATCAGCGAGAAAAAATAGTGGTGAAAGAAAAAAAAGCCTAATTACCAGGCATAATTTTAAGTTTCTGTCCAGTCTGCAAACGCTGTGTATTCTTGATCTTGTTGAGCTTTTTAATATCTGAAACCGTTACACCATCATATTTTTCAGCAATATCCCAAAGGTTATCGCCGGCCTGGACAGTGTAGATAATGTATTTAGGCGAAGCGCCTGGTTTTATAGTTTTGGAAGAACCGTTGTGTGATGTTGAAGAATTGGACTTTGACTTGGTTTCTTTTGATGATGCTGAGCTTATGTCAAGCGAGGAAACTTTAAGTTTTTGTCCCACAAGAACATTCTGGGATTTAAGATTATTCCAGTTAACGAGGTCTTCCACTGTACAGCTATATTTTACCGAAATTTTTCCGAGAGACTCTCCGCTTTTCACAACATAGTATTCTGGTTTGGTTGCTGGTTGAGGAGATGATTCGTGAGTATTTTTAATTGAAGTATCCGGAACCGAATGAATCGCAGCTACTGTCGATCCTGGTTGTTTTCCTTTCGGCGAGTTCGAATAGACCAGCAGGTTTTGCTTGGGCCGAACGGAATTTTTCTTCATGTTGTTAAGCAATTTTACTTCCCCAACTGTCATGTGGAATTTTTTTGCAATACTGGCCATGGTTTCCCCGCTTTTCACTTTGTACTCTATGGTTTCCCGGTTATTCTGCCAGGCCAGGGCAAGTAATGAATCCCGTTCAAGTCCCTTCTTAGTCTTGTAGGCGTAGAGCAACGTTTCATTATTGATAAAATTTCCGATATATTTTTTTCGCAACCGAAGCATGAAAGGATTATCTGTCGTTGCAGGAATAACGCCTTGCTTATAGGATGGATTCAGAAATTGTATCTCTTCGTAAGGAATATTAAGCATTTCCGAAATCTGGTTAAATGTCAGCGGGTTTTTAACCATCACGGTATCGATCTCATAAAAAAGGATTCCCGGATCGACCGCAGCAATATGATGTTCAGATGCATGTGTCATCACATAGCTGGCAGCAATGAAAGCCGGTACATACGAACGGGTTTCTTTAGGAAGATAACGTTGAATGATCCAGAAATTTTTTGCTCCTCCAGCTCTGCGTATAGCTTTGTTTACATTCCCGGCTCCGGAATTATAAGCTGCCAATGCCAGCGACCAGTTTCCGTAAATGTCATAAAGATCGGTAAGGTGTTCACATGCCGCTATAGTAGATTTAACCGGATCGAACCGGTCGTCAACATAGGAAGTTGTTTTAAGACCATAAACTTTACCGGTTCCGTACATGAATTGCCAAAGACCTTTTGCCCCGGCTTTTGAATTAGCAATAGGATTAAGTGCCGACTCAATCACAGCAAGATACTTCAGCTCAAGGGGCATATTATATTTATCCAGCTGCTCTTCAAACAAGGGGAAATAAATTTGCGCAAGTCCCATAATACGGGCCGTCAGTCCTCTCTTCCTGTAAGCATAAAGATCAATGAATTGTTTGACATCTGAGTTGTAAACATATTCGAACGGGGATTCAATACTCATTCCTGAAATCCTTTCCCGGTAAACGGAATCCGGGAAAGAGGGAATCTGATCATCTGAATATGTCGCGGTGATTTGGTTAGAAGCCGGGTTCAGGAATATTGAATTCCGGAAAACTTTTAGTGTGGCAAGGCTGTCAAGCATCGTCACAACAGGATCATCCTCAACGAATGCTTTCTTCCGGAAAGAACTATCCGCAACAAAAGGGTCCTGTGCCAAAATTGTACAGGATGCAAACACCAGAAGGAAGATCATCAGCTTCTGTATAATCATAACAAGTCTTTTTTTTCCGGATCGGGTATAACCAGTTGGCACAAATTTAAATGATATTCATTCGTCAATGGATGCCCTTGATTAATTTGATTAACAAAATAATGTTTAAAAAAAGGCATTAAAAATTTTCTACATGTATGGTCACTTCAACGTATTTCATTGACCGCTTAATGTCTTCTTCAATAATATCGCAGATTTCATGAGCTTCTTTGACACTCAGGTTGGGCGGAAGGTTCAGATGGAAATCGATATATTTAAAATTCCCTCCTTTTCGTGTTCGCAGGCCGTGGTATTTAACTGTTTCCGAACAATGTTTTTCGATCATCTCCTTTAGACCCGCGATCTCCTCTTTCGAAAGAGCCTCATCCAGCAAAGGCGAGTATGCCTTCATAAAAAGATTAAAAGATTCCTTCAGGATCATCAGTGCAACGAGAATTGCAATGACCGGATCAAGATAATGGACCAGGGGATTTTTCGTAAAATTTTTTATAATCAGCATCAATATTAAACCAACAGCAACCCCCAAAGAAGTATAAACATCAACTTTAAGATGCAGCGCATCTGCCTCCAGTGCAATCGAATCTGTTTCCTTTGCTACTTTATATAACTTACGGGAAACAAAGACATTTACCAGTGCAGAAATGAGCATCACCCCGATGCCGAGGCCGATAACTTCTACTGGGTTCGGGTTAAGAATTTTCTTGGTTGCCTCGTAAATAATCCAGATAGCAGCGATGAAGATCAAAGCTGCTTCGGCAACACCGCTGATGTTCTCAAATTTACCATGACCGTATGGATGCCTGTCATCAGCAGGAGTGTCCGAAATTCTGACAGAAAAAAAAGCGATGCCAGCCGCCACCAAGTCTATAAATGAATGAATGGCTTCAGAGAGAATGCTGATCGAACCACTGATTATTCCAACGATCACTTTGAGGAGAATTAAAAGTGAATTGGATAAAATGGATAATCGTGCAGTCTTGACCTTTCGATTCATAATAAAAAGTATCGGACAAATTTACTTGTCTCACAAAGATGCAACTTTTCTATAAATACCTACCTTTGTTTCGACAATTAATTTTTATGAAAAAACTATATTTTCTGATTTGCATCATCCTGATAAATAGCATTATACTCAAAGTACAAGCGCAGGAACCTGTAAAAAAGCTTCCGCACTGGCTTACGCCGGAAGAAAAACTTCACTGGAATGATGTCGGTAAATTTTTTGTGGAAACCGATCCACCACTGTCCCCGGCCAGGAACGTTGCTGAATTTGATCAAATGCAGGGAGTTCTTATCGCCTATCCATTTGGGATTCCGATGACAGTGATAGAGGAAATGGCGAACGATATAACGGTTACTACGATTGTCGCAAACCTTGCCCAACAAAATACAGTTACCCAGCAATACCAGGCTGCCGGAGTTAACCTGTCGCATTGTGATTTTTTAATTGCTCCATCAGATTCTTATTGGACCAGGGATTATGGACCATGGTTTGAATCAGATAGCCTGAACCACATTGGGATTGTCGACTTCCCGTATAACCGTCCAAGTCGTCCAAATGATGATAATATTCCTGGTAAAGTTGCCACCATGCTTGGCGTTCCGTTATATGGAATGGACCTCATTCATACAGGAGGAAACTACATGACCGACGGAATGGGGATTTCTTCCTCAACAGATCTTGTATGGACGGAAAATCCAACACTAACACATGTACAGGTTGCACAGAAGGTGCATGATTACCTGGGAATCAACAACTACATGGTCGTTCCTGATCCTAATGCGACGTATATTGACCATATCGATTGCTGGGGAAAATTTCTTGCACCGGACAAGATTCTTATTAGGAAAGTTCCTTCTACTCATCCTCGATATTCAGCTATCGAAGCAACCGCGGCATACTACGCTTCCCAGGTTTGTTCATATGGATATAATTACCGTGTTTTCAGGGTAAATACACCGGATGACCAGCCATATACAAATTCAGTGATATTGAACAATAAAGTTCTGGTACCAATCATGAATTCCACATGGGATGATAGTGCATTGGCAGCATACAGGGCTGCTCTTCCGGGTTACCAGGTAACTGGTTTTCTGGAAAATCCATCTGCTCCCTGGGAATCAACCGATGCTTTGCATTGCCGTGCCATGGGAATCGCCGATCTCGGCCAGCTTTATATTAAACATATTCCTCTTTCCGGCAATCAACCTGCCCAGGATAACTTTCTTGTTCAGGCCGATCTCATTCGCTGCAGTGACTCAGCCGCATGGAACGATTCGGTTTTGATCTGGTATAAGGTGAATAACGGTCAGTTCTCTATGACTCAGATGACAAGGATTGCCGGAGATCATTATACCGGATTCATTCCAAAACAACCAGATGGAAGCACTATCAAGTA
Organism: uncultured Bacteroidales bacterium; assembly: GCA_903915465.1. Lineage (GTDB taxonomy): Bacteria > Bacteroidota > Bacteroidia > Bacteroidales > FEN-979 > FEN-979. The sequence goes on from CAIWTA010000050.1 coordinate 5,769, forward strand.
TTATCTATATGCCGCCGATAAGTCAGGTCGGCATGCAACTGCACCCTTCATCGGTCCTGCAGATCCATTTACTTTTACGGCTGTATATACAGACCTAACTGCCATTCCGGATACAATAAGGTTCAACACTCTGGATGAGTTTTACAATGGGAAAATTACACGCATTCATAACTACACTTCTTCCGGTATTGACCTTAATTACATTCAGAATGAAGGATTTTTCTATAATTTGCCTATTGGATGGACAATTGAACCAGATTTGGTACCATCCTATCCATATATGATTAATTCAGGTGATTCGTTATCATACAGGGTTATATTTCTTTTTCCTGTTGTAGAATCCCTGGAAGGATATTCAATTGATACCCTTAATTTTACCAGCGAGATAGGACCACACAAGGTGATCATCGTCGTCAATGACAGCATCTTTACTGAGATTAAGAAAGCGGGGCAATTACCTGATCAGTTCTGGCTTAGCAATTACCCGAACCCATTTGCAGGAATCACTACCATAAAATTTTCCATAAATCACCAATCAATGACAAAACTGGAAATCTTCGATCTGGATGGCAGGAAAATCAGAACACTTGCTGAAGGTCTTTATCCGGCAGGGAATAATAAAGTTGATTGGGACGGCACGAATGAAACTGGAAATAAAGTGCCTTCCGGAATTTATTTGTACAGGATAACAACGAAAGATAACACTATTACAAAACGGATGGTGGTTATCAGGTAGACCGTTTTTCAGGTCGCATTTGCGGGAAAAACAATACGTCCTGTATAGATACCGAATTGGTCATGATCATGGCTAAGCGATCAATGCCAATGCCCAAACCTGCAGTTGGTGGCATGCCAAATTCCAACGCACGCAGGAAATCTTCATCCAGTACCATCGATTCTGTATCGCCTCTTTTACCCAATTCAAGCTGTGCTTCAAAACGTTCTCTTTGATCAATCGGATCATTCAGTTCCGAAAAGGCATTGCAGATCTCTTTGCTGTTGCAGATGGCTTCAAATCTTTCCACAAGTCCTTCTTTGCTGCGGTGTTTCTTGGCTAATGGGGACATTTCCACTGGATAATCGGTGATGAAAGTGGGTTGGATAAGTTTAGGTTCACATAATTCTCCAAAGATCTGGTCGATGATTTTTCCTTTCGCCATTGTAGGATCAATAGGGACATTCAGGTTCTTTGCAATAGAAACTAACTCCTGTTCAGACTTTCCCGCAATATCAATACCTGTAAAATGATGAATCACTTCGTACATAGTAAACCGTTTCCAAGGCCGTTTAAAATCGATCAGGTTCTCTCCAACCTGAACCTGTGTAGTTCCATGAAGATCTATGGCAATTTTTTCCACCATTTCTTCTACAAGGTTCATCATCCATTCATAATCTTTATAAGCCACATACAATTCCATCTGCGTAAATTCAGGATTGTGGAAACGGTCCATTCCTTCATTCCGGAAATCTTTGGAAAACTCATAAACGCCATCATATCCGCCAACAATGAGCCTTTTGAGATAAAGCTCATTGGCTATCCGAAGGTAAAGCGTAACATCAAGAGTGTTATGGTATGTCGTAAATGGTCGGGCAGCGGCACCGCCATAAAGCGGCTGAAGTATAGGCGTTTCAACTTCCAGGTAATCTTTGGCATTAAGAAATGAACGCATCGAGTTGACCAGCATCGTTCGTTTTTTAAATACATCACGAACATCCGGATTGACAATAAGATCAACATAGCGCTGACGATACCGCTGCTCGGGATCCAAAAAAGCATCAAACACAGTATCATCCTTTTCTTTGACAATTGGAAGCGGCCGAAGAGATTTGCTCAGCAATTTAAGAGAGGTTACATGAATTGTAATTTCCCCCATCTGTGTGATGAAAACAAATCCGGTGACACCAATGAAATCCCCAATGTCGAGTAATTTTTTGAAAACCGTATTGTATAAGGTTTTATCTTCTCCCGGACAAATATCATCGCGTTTCACGTATAACTGGATCCGGCCGCTCGAATCCAGCAATTCAACAAAAGATGCGGCACCCATGATACGCCGGCTCATGATCCGGCCTGCAATGCTTACATTCTGGAATGGAACCGGATCTTCCGGAAAACGCTGCCTGATGTCTACAGCCTGAGCTGTAATCTCAAATGTTTCGGGAGGATAAGGCAGAATGCCTATCTTGATCAATTCATTCAAAGAATCACGCCGGATCTTTTCCTGTTCACTTAGTATTATTGACATGCAGCTGAATTTTCCGCAAAGATAAAGAAAAAGTTCGGGGCACCTGCCTAAGAAAGGACGGTATGCAGCACCTGCGGGGATTTCATTCCTGTAAATCCGGGAACATGCAACTGGTAATAAGTCAGAATCCTTTCAAGCAGGAGATCGCGGTGGTTTGCTGAAATCCGAATATTTTCCGAAACTTCTGCGTGATTATCAAACAATTGAAAAAATATTGCAGATTGTGCTTCGTCAAGAAAATATGTATGGTCGGGAAAGACTTCCTGGAATGTCCCCTCTTGCATGTTAAAGATTTTATTTGATTCTGAATAATTCAGTTGAGGCATGAATCCAAGGTATTTTGTAAACCGAAGCGCAAAGAGGAGATGGTAATAATTACCCGGGGATGCCATTGTATCTAAGCTGATACAGGTTCTAAGCAGGAAATCAAACAATTCAGGATTTGATTCTTCTTCGCGGATAGTCTTATATATCAACTCGTTAATAAATAGTGCGATGGAACTCTTGCTGATATCAAAAGGAATCGATTGATATGGATACAGATAATTTGCTTCTTTGAGGTTTTGAAGAGAACTTTTTTGCCTGTGATAAACGATCAGGTCAAGAATAGTAAGTGGTTGAAAAAGTGCTGGCTTGAGTCTCGATTGTGCCCGTCGGATACCTTTGATCAGGTAAGATTGCATACCGAATTGCTCTGTAAAGATCCTTGCAATGATACTGGTCTCAGAGTATTTAGTGGTATGGATTACAATTCCACGGGTGGAATGAAGCATTAATTGATGATAAGAATTTTTGTTACCACTTTTTCTTCTCCTTTATCACTGCTTGCATACACCAGGTAGACTCCGGTCTTTGCTTTTCTGCCGTTGAAGTTCTTACCATCCCAAATGGCTTGTCCCCCTTCTGCCTTAGTGGAAAAGATAAGATCACCGCCGATATCGGTGATTCTGACCTGTGCATTGGTCACCAGGCCTTTAATAGCAATCCATCCCTGGTATCCTTCTTTCACGGGGTTGGGATAAGCATAAACATTCTGATTGGTTTCCCCGCCTTCAGTGGCAGTGCCTTTATATGAAATAATTCCCTTGTCAGTACCTACAAAGACTTCACCAGTCAAAGGGTTGATGGCAAGAGAAGAGATTCTGTTTGAAAAGAGCGGACTGTTTTCTTCCGTGAAATGATTGATCTGTTGAGTTCCATCTTCCGAAAATAAGTATAAACCCCCGCGGTCAGTTCCAATCCATTTCCTGTTGGCTCCGTCTACGGCAAGAGCAGTCACCATCTCGTTTTCCATTAAGTATTGAACATAAAGCCCTTGTTGCACAAGCACCTGCTGGGCATCAAAATTCTGTCCGCTGAAAATATTTTCAGGATTATAAAACACACCAATCCCTTTTTCGGTTCCCACCCAGATCAGGCCATTTTTATCTTCAATCATTGCATAGACATTTTGCCCTGGAATATTCCCATTGCCGACTAAAGAATTCAACATTTTGGATTGATCATCCGCAGAATTATCAGGGGTTCCGTTATCTGTAAATACAAGAATGGAGTTCGAATTTGAATTGGTGATACGCATCTGTATCCATTTCTGGCCGGTTTTTGAAATGATCATCTGGCCAAGATCAGCCTGGTTAATGATAGGAATGTTAAACCCGATCCATTTTGTGCCGCTTTTTCTGGACAGACAATAGTTGTTATGAGTGTTGACTACCCAAAGGCTGCCATCCTGGTCAAAACATGTTCCTCCCACCCGGATATCCGAGGTGTCCGGGTTGCTGGTAATGTGCCTTAACGTGCTGTTGTTTTCTACATACCGGGCAACTAAATTTCCGTTATAAAATTCCAGCAGTCCGCTTCCCCAGGATCCGGCATAAACTCGTCCTGGGTCATTAGGGTCAATCGATATTGCCACAAGGTCGTGGTATCGGTTAAGATTCAGAATATTGGACCCATCCAGATTATTCCAGGTAGTATTATCAAAATGATAAATCTGGCCAGGGACATAAAATGGACTGTATGTATTGTCGCGGCCACCGGGAACAACATAAAGATCATTTCCGAGTGATCTCATATTATACACTGTTGCAGTGAGCGGACCACTGAGATTGATTCGCTGAAACAACCCTGTGGCTGGAGCGAAAGAAATTAATCCTGACTTGCTATCGGCAATCCACACCGACTGGTTCTTATCTAAAATCGCATCTAATGGAACTGCTTTCAGGGTATTAGGCATGACTTGGTAATCATAGATCCCATTATGAAGGGCAAAACTGGTTTCAAAATACTTCACCGAATAATTGTAAACCACCATCAGCATATCATAACAGGTTCTGAGATTGCTGATACGGTCATTCCCGCTGAGTATCCACGGGTTCCATTGTGCGTTTGAATACCTGTAAAGTGTATCGGTAACAGACGTTTCATCCCTTTTATTTACGACAACCTCGCCTGCAAATGCTGTGATTGAGGTATATTTTACATTTGGATTGATCCTTGTATCTATTTTCCAGTTTTGATAATTAGCTAAGTTGGGATTCTTTGCAGAGGCAAGGTAAATCCCTTTGTCGGATGCAGCAAAAAGCGTGTCATGATCGTCCTTGGTTAGGCTAAGCACATTGACCTGGCCTCCATTTTCACCGATGTAATAAGTGTCGTGAACCTCTTCTTTTTCAATGTCAAGAACCACGATACCAAAGCTACAGCAGAGATATGCGTATTTGCCAATAAAATAAACATTGTTGATCGTTTTGTTCCCAAGAATAGACGATCTTTTGATATCTGAAATATTGATCACCGTCTGGTTCTTTAAGAGGTCAATATTTGCATTTGAATATGCCACAACGAGCGTATTGTAATCGTTGGAATAATTAATGGTGCTGATTCCGATATCCGATAACCCATTGATTTTATTGATTCGCTGAATGCTGTTATCATCCTTGTCATAATAAAAGATCGAATAAGGGGTTGCACAATAGATCCTGCTTCCTGCTTCTGCAACAGAAATACATTCATAATACGGTAATTGATCCCGCCATTGCCCGATGCCTACTGGTTGCGAAAAAGCAGGGAAAATGATAAAAGAGAACAAGGAAAGAAGGAAAATTTTGTGAAAATATTTCATACGGACTCTATTAATAAAAAACGAAGATAAATCGATATTCTGATAACTTGTTTTTTCCTGTTTTATTGTGAGAATTGACTGGCTTTAGCGAATCATACCGGCACCGACAGTTTCATTTGTTGCTTCATCAATTAATATCAGACTGCCTGTTATCCGGTTCGAAGAATAGGAATCAAAAAAAAGGGGCAGGGTCGTACGAAGTTCAACACAGGCAATATCATTCATGGTGACAGATTTAATTTCTGTCTGTTTTTCAAGTGTGTTAATATTCAAAACATATTGAATGGTTTTCACAAGGCACTTTACTTCACGTGTTGTATGACGAAGCAAATATCTCCCATCAGGCCTTAAAGGTTTTTGATTCAACCAGCAGAGCATAACTGTAACGTCACAACTTTCTATGGGCAGGTTATTAAATGGAACAATCATTTCTCCTCTGCTGATATCAATATCGTCCTTCAGAGTAAGGGTCACCGACATCGGTGGAAATGCTTCTTCCAATGGGTTGTTGAAAGTATCGACAGATGTAATTTCAGTGGTTAAATGAGAAGGAAGCACGGTGACTTTATCTCCGTTGTGAAAAATACCTCCTGAAATTCGCCCCGCATATCCTCTGTAATCATGGAATTCATTTGACTCAGGCCGGATGATGTATTGAACAGGGAATCTTCCGTCGGTCAGATTATTATCATTCAGAATAGGGATGGTTTCCAGCGCATGAAGCAATGTTCCTTCCTTATACCAGGGTGTTTTTTCAGATGGAATCACAACATTGTCGCCTAAAAGGGCGCTGATTGGAATGAACCGGACATCTTTTTGCGGAAATACCTGATCGGAAAAATGTTGAAAATCTTTCTTGAGCATTTCAAAAACCTCTTGCTTGTAATCAAGAAGATCCATCTTATTAATACATACAATAATATGGGGTATTTCAAGAAGTGAGGCAATATATGCATGGCGGTGCGTTTGTTCGGTCACACCATTTCTGGCGTCAATAAGGATAATCGCTGCATTTGCAGTAGAGGCACCGGTCACCATGTTTCGGGTGTATTGGATATGCCCGGGAGTATCTGCGATGATGAATTTTCGATGAGGAGTGGCAAAGTAACGGTATGCCACATCAATCGTTATTCCCTGTTCCCTTTCGGCACGCAATCCATCGGTAACCAATGCCAGGTTAATATGTTCACTTCCTTTTTTCAGACTTGCTTTTTTCACAGCATCTAATTGATCCTGGAAAAGCGATTTACTGTCATATAGTAACCGCCCGATTAATGTGCTCTTCCCATCGTCAACACTGCCGGCAGTAGTAAAACGAAGGAGCTCCATCTCAAGGTAAGACTTACTCGAAAAAACTTCTTCCTGATGAGGATGAGCAATCATTTTTCTTAGCACAACTAATTAAAAGTATCCTTCTTTTTTCCGGTCTTCCATCGCCGCATCAGAGCGTTTATCGTCGTAGCGGCCACCCCTTTCAGTAACTCTTGTTGCTGCTATCTCTGAAATGATATCCTCAAGAGAATTTGCAGTCGAAAGGGTTAATCCGGTACAAGTAATATCACCGACAGTGCGGCAACGAACTTTTCTGACTTCCACCTTTTCGGTTGGTTTTAATTTCATAAATGGAGCCCAGGCAAGCCAGACACCATCGCGATTGAAAACCTCCCGGTCATGGGTGAAATAAATACTCGGCAATTCAATTTGTTCCTGGAACAGATATTGCCAAACATCCATCTCTGTCCAGTTACTGATAGGAAATATGCGGAAATTTTCCCCCAATCTTTTCTTTCCATTGAAAAGATTCCAAAGTTCCGGCCGCTGGTTTTTCGGATCCCATTGGCCGAATTCATCCCGATGTGAGAAAAATCGTTCTTTTGCTCTCGCTTTCTCTTCATCCCGACGGCCACCACCAATCGCGGCATCGAATTTGTATTTTTCAATGACATCCAGGAGTGTCACGGTCTGCAAAACATTCCGGCTGGCATTGATTCCTTGCTCCTCCACGGCTCTGCCTGAATCAATGGATTCCTGAACCGAGCCAACAATCAGACGGGCATTAAACTTGCCAACAAGGTCATCACGAAAATGAATTGTTTCCTCAAAATTATGACCTGTATCGATATGAAGAAGCGGAAAAGGTATCCTGGCCGGCCAGAATGCCTTTTTTGCCAAGTGAACCAGGACGATAGAATCTTTGCCTCCAGAGAATAACAAAACCGGCTGCTCAAACTGGGCTGCAACTTCCCGAAGGATAAAAATGGCTTCAGATTCTAATTCTGCTAAATGAAGTAATTGCAACACTATGAACTACGAAATACTCTCTTTACAACTGACTTTTTATCCTTCGCCTTGTCTTCGGAATAATAGCCGTATCCATAACCATAGCCGTAACCGTAACCATAGCCGTAACCGTAACCATAGCCGTAACCATAGCCATATGAGTTACCGGTAAGTTTCACGTCGTTGATCATGATAGCGAGGTTTGGTAATTCCCGAAGCTCAAGGTCTTTCATAATAGAAGCAAATACCTTTTTGTGTGTATATCCCTGACGAACCAGGATAATATTTGCATCGGTATGCTTCATCAGAAGGAAAGCATCAGTAACAAGCCCGATAGGAGGAGTATCAATGATGATGAAATCATAAACTTCTTTTAGATGATCAAACATTTCCTTGGTTTTCGCAGAGGCAATAAGCTCTGAAGGATTTGGAGGAACAGGACCTGCCATAATGATATCCAAGTGATCAATCCCGGATTTTTGAATGATATCATCAAAAGAACTCTTTTCAATAAGAAATGAACTGATCCCGTGTGCATTTGAAAGTCCGAAATCCTGATAAATCTTTGGCTTACGCAGGTCGAATCCCATCAGAAGGGTCTTTTTCCCGTAAAGTGCAAATATACAGGCAAGGTTGACAGAACAAAAGGTTTTTCCCGTACTTACCATATCAGATGTAATGAGAATAACCTGCTTTTCCTTCCCTTTTAAAAGGTACTGAAGGTTGGTTCGAATCGAACGGAAGGATTCCGCAATAGTAGATTTTGGTGAATCCATAACGACAACCTTACTCTGTTTATCACTGTGAATAACGTGGCCGATAATCGGAATTTTGGTGATCTTTTCAACATCAGCCCGCTCCATGACCCTGTCGTTAAGGTAGTCTTTCATGAAGATATAAATGATTGGAATAGCAAGGCCTATAAGGATGGCAATAATAAAGTTCAGACCGGTTTTGGGATAAACGGGAGTAATTCCGTCTGACATTGCTTTGTCGAGAACCTCATTGTCAGGTAAAGTAGAAGCCTGAGTGATCTGTGCTTCCGATCTTTTCTGTAAAAGATAAGTGTAAATGGCGTCAGTAAGTTTGAATTTTCTTTCTATTCCGAATAAAACCCGCTGAGTTTCCGGAAGTTCACTGATTTTTGAAGAAATTTCATCGATCCTGGAATTGATATCTTTTACCGCAATAGCATTCGAGGAAATAGTACTTTTGATGTTTTCCACAAGTGCAGATTTGGTAGCGGTAATCTGAAGGTCAATTGCTTGTAGTGCAGGATTTTTTGCTTTTGAAAATTGGGCCATCTCTGTGCGATCCGCGTAAAACTTCATCAAACTTGTCGTGAGACCATTGAGGATCGGATCCTCGACACCCATAGAAGATGGCACAATCAGGTCGCCAAGAGCGTTGTTTTTATCAAGATATTCTTTCAAGTTGGCCAGGAACTTTGACTGAACTACCAATTTTGCTTTTTCATCCTGCAACTTTAACATGCTTTCAAAAACCTGCTTGGATTCATTGTCCATGCTCATAATCTCTTTATTGGATCTAAAAACCTGCAGTGCTCTCTCTGAAACATAAAGTGAATCAGCAATACCTTTTAATTCGTTGTCAATAAACGCTACGGTTCTGATGGACACCCTGGTTTTGGTCTCCAAGCCCCGTGAAATATACTCATCCGTTAGTAGATTCAAGAAGTCGACAATTTTTATAACGTTGGCTCCTTTGAGTTTGATCTCAACAATTGAAGCTTCCTTATTGATTGGTTCAACAGTAAACGTCTTGAATTCATCAACGAGGCCATTATAGTCTTTAAAC
>CAIWTA010000051.1 GCA_903915465.1 uncultured Bacteroidales bacterium
ACCGGTGAAAAAATCCTTCTTGAAGAAATGGATATCAATGCGATCATTCCATTGGATTCTGCAAATATAGACCATGAGGGGAATATCCGGTTTACACATAAAACAAACCAGGCTGGGTTTTATCTTCTCAGATTTCCAGACAGAAAAAAAATTCTCCTCCTGCTCGATAAGAATGAAAACCTTGAGATTGCAGGAGATTGCCAGAAACCTGCGGAAGATCTCATTCTGAAAGGCTCACAAGAAACGCTTCTCCTGACAAATTTCTTCAAAACCACTAATAGAAAAAGGAAGACGGTAGATTCTTTAAAAGCCGTGATTCATGCACATGAAGACAATCCGGATTTCTTGAAGATAAGTGCTGACGCCGATGCTGGTTTTCAGAGAATCTCCGAAAACCAGCGAAAGCTTGAGTTAGAGTTTATCATTAACAACCCGAATTCACTGGCTTGCCTGATCGTCCTGAATTTTTCATTTGGCCCCCGCCCGATTCTTGATATAGACCATGATTTCTTCTATTACCAGAAAGTTGACAGTTGTTTACAGATCATCTATCCAAACAATAAACATGTAATCTATCACCATCAGCGGGTAATGGAACGGAAACGGCAGGAATCAGTTAAAAGACTGAAAGAAACATCAACAAAAAGGGAATGAACTACCCCGCAGCAAGCAGCGGGGTATCAGAACCGGCTGAATCTGTGTTCCAAGCGGCATTATAAAAGCCGCTTAGCTTCAGTGTAGTTGATGCTCTACCGGAAAAAGAATAACGCGCCATTCTCGCATTTCAGATCTCAGATCTGTAATGCCTGCCCTATAAATGATAAAATAATCAATTATCCTTAACACACCGGCCCGAAAAACCGCCCGTCTTGTAGCTGTCATAATGGTATACGTACTCGTCATCGTAGGCGAGGCGTCGGTTCCACGCGTATGCCGCATCGTACTGCGACGACGACCAGAAGTAGGCGAGGTTTGTAAGATAGGCGAAATCGCCGCTGCTGTACCTGATACCGCCCGGAAGAGCATTGAAACCTAAGCTGTCGGTAGCCCCCGTATTAGGTGAATCCCAATGTGTTGTGCCTGTTTCTTTCATCTTTCCGCCTGCAATACTATCAACACCCAAAAAGGTCGTAAGTGTTGTCCATTCTGCATCAGTAGGCAAATGCCAGCCTGTTGGGCATATTCCCTTCACTCCTTCTGCGGTCAAGTATTGCATGGCTTCATCCCATTGATATAAACCTCCATAAATTGTACAATTATGCACATCATCATTATAACAGTACTTTTCTATGATGCCGTTATCCGTCTGCTCCTGGCTCCCGTTAATCATCGTTCCCACATTCAGATTTTCCTTAAACCAGCATTGCGTACCAATCTGAACAGTATTATAGGTTTGTCCTGAATAGGTTACCTTGGGAATTCCCGGGCAGGGAGTTCCGGACGGATAAAAAATAAACGTGGTCACTGTACTCTGTGTTGGTGAAGACAGCAATGTTATTGTAAGTCCATTGTAGTATACTGTATATTCCAGAAGGTCGCCAAAAGAGAAAACAAAATTGGCCGACGTTTCAACCGATTTTAAGCCTGCAGTCTCATTTTCTGGTCCTTTGTAAACAAGAGAGCATCCTGAAGAAGAACGACTCAGGGAGGAAACCATTTTAATACTTTTTCTCACCGATTTGCAGGTTGCCGAAAAAATATAAGTCTCATCGCCTGCAGGTGTGTATAAAAATGAATGATACCCTCGTTTGAGTTCCTGGCTGTAAGAGGCAACCTGCTTGCCGCTCAGTAGCGAAACATCAATCGCAACATTCCCGTTTTCGGGCAGATACAGCAATATTTTTGTATTTTCTTTAACGGGATTTGGCACATTCTGAAACACCCTGAAATTCTCAGAAAATGAATGTAAATCATTCATCCCTAACATCGCATTTAAAGACAATACAGTGTCGGGCCAATAAAGGGTTGTATCGCAGCTCTTATCTATGTTCCTAACATGGACACTGTCTAGTTGTGCATATTGTCCATTAGCAATGCCGGTAAAATAAAGTAAAATCACAGTCTTCTGTCCCAGCGTAATGGCTGCCAAAAAAAGAAAAAAAAAGGCCGTTGTTAAGATTTTTGGGTTCATAGATTTTCTGTTTTTGTGTAAATATATCGAATATTGATAAAATACACCAGCAGCCATCCAAATTTTGATTGATACTTTTAAAACCGGATCAGGATCAAAAAAAAAATTGTAAGTTTGACCGAATTCTTCTACATGCAGAAAAAAATATATTTCGCCTCTGATTTCCACTTCGGCGTGCCTGATGCTGAAACCAGCCGGAAACGGGAAGATTTATTCGTTCAGTGGCTGGAAAAAATCAAGGTGGAAGCTGCAGAGATTTTCCTGATGGGCGACCTGTTTGATTTCTGGTTCGAATATAAAACCGTTGTTCCGAGAGGATATACACGTCTTCTCGGGAAGCTGGCAGAAATAGCAGATTCCGGGATCAAGGTTCACCTGTTCCGTGGTAATCACGATATGTGGGCGTTTGATTACCTTGACAAGGAGCTCCAGATTGAAATTCATCGGGACCCTGAGATCAGGAACTTTAACAATAAGACTTTTTATCTTTCTCATGGCGATGGATTAGGAACTGGCGACAGAGGCTACAAATTCATCAAGAAGGTATTTCAATGCAGGATTAATCAATGGCTGTTCCGCTGGATCCATCCTGATATCGGAATTGGTCTTGGACTCTTCTGGTCGAGGAAGAGCAGGTTTGCCAATCAGAACAGGGAAAACCGGGATCCTGTGGAAAAGCAAAAAATTGGTTCAAGGCTTACACTGTATTCAAAAAAAGTACTGGAAACACATCCGGAAATTGATTACTTCATCTTTGGCCACTGGCATTATCCTCAGGAGATCCGGTTAACGGAGAAATGCAAACAGCTGAGTCTGGGTGATTGGCTCACACATTTTACCTATGCGGTGTTTGACGGAGAAGATCTGAAACTACTTGCCTTCCAGCATTCCGGATCATAAAATCATAGTCTTTGAAAGATCGCTATTGGCGAAATAAATATTTTGAAATCATCAAATAATATGGTATTTTTCGCTAAAATATATAACGTAGTAATAACCTCCTGACAAAACAAACATCATGAAAAAAAGTAAAATTATTTTGCCTGTGATGACTTTTATAGTTGGTATAGTTATCGGTGTAATACCGCTTGCTTTACTGTCTTTTACAAGAAGCAGTGACACTGGAACTCCTCAACGGGGATTAACATTAGTATCTGCAACGGAAGCAAATGCCGTGTTGAAAAATTATTTAAAAACGGCAACAACTCCCACTGAACCTATTAAAGGATTCCTTCTTGATACGCTGCAGCTGAGTGCTATGAAATTGATTGCAAAGGAAAACAAGACCTTGGTTGGTTTCAGAATTTACCTTGGGAAAGGCATAAATAATATTCCGGTAAGTATTGTTGTAGGAGTGGATAATAAAGGAGCAGATGCAACTGGAAACACTATTTACAAGACCAGTTCACTGAAATCAGGCCCCTGCCCGTATATTTGTGACGTTACCAGTACAATATCAAAAGATTAATTTCAGAAGGATTAGTGTAAGGATATTCAAATTTATATAAGGTTGCGTCATGTTTTGTGTGATTCTACAAAATACATATCGATTTCTCCTTTATGTTTGGCTTTGACCTTACCCCTGTAGGTACAAATAAATTTATCCTTCACTAATTCGTAAGTGCTTCCGCTGATGTTCACTTTGTTGATTTCACCGGAGTTCTCCATCCGCGATGCCGTATTTACCGTATCACCCCAGATATCATAGGCAAACTTTTTAATTCCAACAATACCCGCAATCACAATTCCTGTGTGAATGCCGATGCGGAGTTCAAAAAAGGTTTGACCCTTGTTTGAACGTTCAGCTTTTTGCTCGATCATCAGTTCCTGCAATTCAAGCGCTGCACTGACCACATCATAGGCATGGGTTTGATTGGTCACAGGCAATCCGCCTGCACACATGTAGCTATCACCTATGATCTTGATCTTTTCTATCCCGTGTTTTTCAATGATCCTGTCGAATTTACTGAAATAAAAATGGATCTTCGCAACCAGTTCTTCTGCAGAAAGTTTTTCACTTGTCTGTGTAAAATCCTTGAAATCAGTGAACATTACAGTAACTTCATCAAACCGTTTTGCTTTTGCCGTTCCGTAAATTTTCAGTTCTTCAGCAGTTTCATAAGGGAGAATATTCAACAGCAGATCTTCGGATTTCTTTTTTGCGGCATCGAGAAGTTTGTTTAATCTCTTCTGATTTCGATAATTCCTATAAATAAGTAAAGAGACAATAAATAGGAAAGCAACCCCTCCGGCCATCATATTGCGTTCATTTTTACGCTGCCGGAGCTGAATATCTCTCTTCTCATTATTTAATTTCCTCTGATACTCAAGCAACATTCTGTTCACTTTTTCTTTATTTGAAACAGTAGAAATATTGTCCCTGAGCTTACTGTTCTTCTCAGAATAGTAAAAGGCATTCTTATAATCCCCTGATGAAGCACAGAGAATGCTGAGTTGCTTGGATGCAGTCAGCATAAACTCCATTTTCGCGAACAAAGGTTCGGCTTCTGCAAGCTTGTAAGCATAGGTAAATTTTTCAATAGCCTCCTTAATCTTGCCTGTACGCTTCAGAAACTGAGCGAACCGGATGTAAAAATTTGAACGGAAAAGAAGGTTAGGATTGGATTTAATCTTATTCTCTGCAAGCGTGAAATAATAATATGCCGAATCATACTGACACTCCTGATCCTTGAAAAAAGCCTTGAGCCGGTAATAAGTTCCGATATCATTAACTGCCAGCATTTTGAGTTCTTCAGGATATTTTACATTATAAACGCGGTATAATTCATCCATCTTTTCAGCCTCAAGAAGATGCGTTCGATAAAGGGCAAATTCATAATTTTTCAGTCGGATGTTGTTTGTTCTTATGCTATAATCGATTACCTCTTCAACATTTTTTTCATCGAGTAAATTATTATTCCGGCTAAAGATAATATGCTTTTGATTCTTGGTCCACATGAGTTCAGTGGAATCAACAGTATGGCCAACTGCAAGCAAAATGACCTGTTGTTTTTGTTTGTACTCAACAGCTTTATCAAAAGTTTTTATCAGGCAGTAAAAATCAGATAACTGAAGATAACATTTTTTAAGTAATCTTGAATCCTTGATCTCTTCTGATAATTTTTGTGCATTTAAGTAATTATCTAATGCATCCAACATTTTTAACTGTCCTTCCAGGCAAATACCGATGTCAATGTAACTCTCAACTTTGTAAACCTGGTTGTTCAGTTTTTCGGCCAGTACCATTGCCTTGTTACTTTGTATGATTGCACTCTTGTATGATGATCTGGATTTATAAATTGCAACCAGGTTATGCAATGTTCGCCATTTCAGTGCTGCCATTTCTGGATTATTACATAACTGCAAGGCTTTCCTGGCGTACTCCAGCGCTTTCTCATAATTGCGCTCCAAATCATTCGATTCAATATAATTATTCCATGCAACTACTTTAAGGAAAGGGTTTTTGCTACTTTCTGCAATCCGGATTGCAAGCTCGCTTATACTGTCAGCTAGTTTAGTGTTGTCAAGAAAATTGAGACTGATAGATGCCAGGTTTGAAAGTAAACGGATTTTAACGCTATCGATATTTGTCTTTTTATATTCAATCCACAGATTTTTACTTCGAACAAAAGCATCTGGCTGTGCTATTAATATATTGGATGAGAAACATAGTATAAAAAAGAAAAAAAATGACCTGCGGATGCAAATATGGAGGTTCATGCCTATTAAAATTATTGAAATTCTAACCGTTATATTGACTATTCTGTCATTTTCTAAAAACATCGAATTTAGGATAAAATTCCTATATTTACTGCGAATATTCACAAATTTTATCTAACCCTCTAAATTTAAACGCTATGAAAAACAAATTTACATGGATAATTGTGACATTTCTACTTGGTATCATTATCGGAGGAACAATAGTTTGGTTGTGCTGCTGTTGTTGTTGCAAAAAGAGCTGCGATCAGCATTGTCAGATGTTAAAAAAACCGCTTTCTTTGAAAACGGAGCCGAAACTGATTGATGTACCTACTGCAAACAATTATTTTCATACTTATCTGCTTGCCCCGGTAAGTGTTGATACTCTGAAAGCCTTCACAATCAATCTTGAGCAATTCTATGCAATGGAACTCATTCTGAATACCGACACTTCGGTTCATGGGTTCAGAATTTACATGGGCGCCGACAGTATTCCAACAAACCAGGTTATGATGGTAGTGGGGACAGGAAGTCCAGATAAACCCGGTACAATATATTCGACAAAACCAGCAGGATCAGGCCCTTGTCCTCTTATGTGCGATAAAGGAAGTCCGATAACAAAATAAAAATAACAAGACCGGATCACTTCATCCATTCATAACTGCAATCGCCAAATTCTATTGGATTGATGCACATCACCGGGATCTGGGCTTCGTTGAACATAATCCGTTCGTTCCAGGCTGAGAAGCTGAATCCGGTGAGATCGACAACAGGCATGGTCATTATCATGATAAGATCTGCCATGTTTGCTGTTGCGTGTGAAATAACCTGTGCAGAAAAATCGGTTGGTTTTTCCGCCTCTGTAATATCATAAGGAATTTTCTTGTCTTCAAATATCGTAATGATCTGCTTTGTAATGATCTTCAGATGGCCATTGATAATTGGGTCTGGTTCCTCCGCCTGATAGATAAGAATTTTGGAACTGAAGAGCCTGTTCATTAACAACAACCAGGCAACAGCTTGTTGGGGTTCAATTTCGCTGCTTATGGGTAGAACGATTTTGCGATAACCGTTACCGAATGAACGTTTTTGAACTACTACAACCGGGCAGGGAGAATCCAGAACTACTTTTAAAGCATGGCTGCCAAACAGATGCTGCAAACCTTGTTTCCCGTGAGTTCCTAAAATCATTAAATTAGCTTTCAATTTTGTAGCCACCTCATCTAATACCTTAAAAAGGTTTCCTTCTTTTGTAAGGGTTTCAATTTTTCCCGGCAATAGCTTTTCGTAGGTATCCTTGTAGTTTAACAGATGCTTATTGATCGCATCAAATCCATGGTTTTCTTCTGCCTTTGCAGTTTCTGCATTGCTATCGATGACATGCAGGATACATACTTTGTATTCCAGGAATTGGGCAAGTTCAATCCCATGCATGATGGCATTCTCACATACCTCTGAAAAATCAGTAGGGATAAGAATGACATTATTGTACATGATCTTCTTCTTAACTTTTTCTTTCATAAAACCTTGAATCAAATCATTTTTGTGATCTTTACTTCCGTTTTCCCCTTCTTCTTCCGGAATTCTATTTTCCCATCAATAAGATTCACCCGTTGAAGAATATTCGCTATTCCCATGCCAACCTTTTTCTTATCGAGTTCATCTACATTATATCCTTTCCCATTATCGGAATAAATCATATTAAGAAGATTCCTGGAATAATTCAGTTTCATTTTAGTCACTGACGCTCCTGCGTGTTTTACCGTATTATTGATCAATTCGCAGATGATCCGGTAAAAATGAAGTTCAATCTGCTTCAGGAATCTTCTTCCTTTAAGGTTGGAAGTAAATTCGATGGAAAAAACGCCTTCCGTCTGCATTGTATTAATAAAAGAATTCAAAGAAGCCTCAAGACCATAGCTGTCAATCAGTCGTGGCATCAAATTGTTGGAAATAATCCTCATTTTTGCAATCGCTTCCGTTAATTGATCATTGCAGATCTTCAGGGTTTCGCTATACCTGGCAGGATCTTTTGCATGTTCAAGCAGCCCTAAATGGAGCTTGA
>CAIWTA010000052.1 GCA_903915465.1 uncultured Bacteroidales bacterium
ACTCTTTCCCTACACGACGCTCTTCCGATCTGTTTGATTTACTTAAGAATGTTCAAAATTAAACATTTATTTGAACTTATGTTCATAATTATTGTACTTTTGTAATATTATGCCACGACCTAAGAGAAAACGTAATGTAACCCATCCTCCTATGATGGAGGGATTCAAACCTTTTGGTATTCCTTTAACAGATCTTGAACCGGTCATTTTGTTTTATGAGGAATATGAAGTCATCCGTCTATTGGATTATTTAGGTATGACCCAACTTGAGGCAGCCCGTGAGATAAATGTTTCCCGACCAACCCTGACACGGATCTATGAAAAAGCAAGGCGGACCATTGCCAAAGCCTTTGTAGAAGGGAAAGCTATTTTTATTGAAGGGGGAGATTATCATACAGATGAGTTCTGGTACCGTTGTGAAGCATGTCATAAACTCCTGATCAGCGAACAAGAAATATTCTCATGTTCTTATTGCACATCAGATAAAATCAGAACATTATCAAATAAACCAGTCAACATGGACCACAAGCATCATGAAGATGGTACAGGCTTTTGTATTTGCCTGCATTGCAATACAAAGATCCCGCATCAACCAGGTATCCCATGCAGGGAAAGCATTTGTCCCCAATGTGGGAAGAACATGATCCGTGAAAACAGCTATCATCATCAACTATATCTAAATAAGAAAGGGAAAAAATGAAAATTGCCATAAATGTCTGATTATGAGCCTGGTTGAATTATTAAAGAAAGATGTCAGATTTCAAGAGGGGCTGAATGCCTGCATCAACTGCGGTACCTGTACAGCAATTTGTCCGGCCGCTCACTTTTATAGTTACGATCCCAGGATTATTGTCGAAACAGTTCAACGGGGAATTGAGGCTGATATTTTGGCCTTGCTGGAATCAGATACTATTTGGTATTGCGGAGAGTGCCTGAGTTGCAAGACTCGTTGCCCGCGCAATAATACACCGGGCTATGTAGTCCAGGCCTTACGCAACCTGTCTCAGGAGTATGGCTGTTTTACAAAATCCGAAAAAGGCCGGCAACAGCTTGAAGTCAAGCGCATTGTCGGGGAAACCATGATCAAGTATGGGTATTGTGTGTTTTTGGATGAAATCGACCTGGACGGACATCCGGAGCAAGGTCCGGTATGGCAATGGTATAAAGATAATGCAGAAAGTATCTTAAAAAGGCTTGGGGCAAATTACAAAGGTGACGGGAAAGGAACAATGCGAAAAATAAGTAATGAGGATTTGAAAGAACTACATAGGATTTTCGAAGTCACCGGGGCTATCAAGCGATTTGAGGATATAGAAAAATATTGTAATGGTAATGCAATTCGGAAAATTGATTGATTTATGAAGATTGAAGGAAAACAACGGCTTTGGAATGAATATCAGAAAGATATTGCTGATGACCATTATTATTTTGCACGTAGTTGTATCCGGCAAAATTTCTTTCCCGGATCTGAAATTGCATTTCTCAGGATACTAAAAGATTATCTTCATAAGGATGTTTATGACGATGCCCATC
>CAIWTA010000053.1 GCA_903915465.1 uncultured Bacteroidales bacterium
ACTGTTACATGGAATACGGTGGGTCCTCAAAACGTATCTGTAAGTTATAAAGATCCTGCAACAGGATGCCAATCGGCCGGAGCAACAGTATTCCATGTTGATGTTCAGCCGCTTCCGATTCCGACAATTAATACCGGTCCCGCTTCGGCATGTGTCAATTCTACCGGAAATATTTATACAACACAGACCGGAAAACTTGATTATGCCTGGACTGTTGATGGAGGTACATTTACAGGGCAAGGAACATATATCATCAATGTTACCTGGACAACCCCGGGCTTGCACCATGTAAGTGTTATTTACAAAGACGCCACCAGCGGATGTGACGCAGCTGCCCCCGGCGGTTCGTATAATGTGACCGTTCACGCCCTGCCGGTTCCTACAATTACCAGTAGCGATAATTCAAATTCGGCATGCCGCGGAGAAACGAAGAATTACTTTACAGAAGGAGGCATGACTGAGTATCTGTGGACAATTCCCCCTCCATCAACCGGTACGATAGTTTCAAATGGTACAAGCACAGTCAGTGTTGTTTGGGACACTCCAGGAGCTCAAACTTTAACAGTCAGTTACAAGAATAGTTTTGGTTGTATTGCTGCTGTTCCAACACCAACATTCCCTGTGACTGTCAATGACCTGCCAATTTCCCATTTCACAGCTGATGTTGCCTGTCAGGACAGCATTTCTACATTTTCTGCTCAAGACCCTCCTTCAGGGTCAACTTACATATGGAGCTGGAATTTTGGCGATCCCGGGAGCAACAATACAGCTACGGGGCAGGTTGGTAGGCACACATACAACCAATATGGTAACTTTTCTGTTACCCTTCATGTTACTAATACTACAACTCAA
Source organism: uncultured Bacteroidales bacterium (assembly GCA_903915465.1). GTDB lineage: Bacteria > Bacteroidota > Bacteroidia > Bacteroidales > FEN-979 > FEN-979. The sequence continues at coordinate 853 of CAIWTA010000053.1, forward strand.
TGTGTAAAGGATTCCTCAATGATGATTGTAATATCCCCAAAACCAACGGCTGATTTTACATACACAGCGTCGTGCGACAGTTCCATGACTCAATTTACTGATCAATCTCTAAGCCCAGGTTCAATTATTCAGGAATATTTGTGGGATTTTGGAGATACACATTGTCTTGCTGCTGCCAATATATCAACTGAAAAAGACCCGAAACATTGGTATCAATTTCCTACCATCAATGGCATCCCCTATCAGGTTAAGCTCAAGATATCGAACCTCAATGGTTGCAGAGACTCAATTACAATTCCGGTTATTGTCAACGCGAAGCCAATTGCAGCGTTCTCGGATTCGAGCTATTTCTGTCCGGACGGCTTGGTCAACTTCCATGGGTATACTGCGGGATCTTCGGCAATAGGTACCTGGGAATGGACTTTCCCACCAAGCGGTAATACAACCACTTCGCAGTTACCTGATATGCAACATACATTCCTTCCCACAGGCCAAACTTATACTGGTGTTCAGTTGATAGTTACTGATCTTAATGGATGTAAAGATACGGTACTCCAGAGTGTAATTGTGAATCCAGCATTCGTACTGGGTATCAACGCGGATGCTGCATGTTTTGGAAGCACGTCACACTTTTATGCAACCAACCCGGCGAGGGCAAAGAGAGACACCCTAAGCAACTTTATATGGAATTTTGATGACCCGCTCAGTGGACCTAACAATACTTCAGATAAGTGGGGCCCAACACATGTCTTTAAGGAACTTCGCCCATATTATAACGTTTCGCTCACTGCAACAAATTCAAATAATTGTACTCAAACTGTTACCCAAAAAGTCTATTTACACCAGCTGCCAACAGCCGACTTTACTTTTGCTGCGGATTCCGCTCGATGTCTTACCCCGACTGTTGCATTTACGTACGACCTGGCCAGCATGGGAACGGATGTAGATTCTATCTATTGGTGGTTTGGAACAAATACAACAAGGATTGCATCTACGAGACCCTATTTGGGCATTGAAACACATAAATTCCCAGATTACGGCATTTATGATGTAACCATGCTGGTGAAGAATCTTAATGGCTGTGGCGATTCGAGTGTGACTAAACAGGTGACGATAAGCTGCATTGAGGCATTGTTTGATACAATCCAAAAACCTAAATGCACTTCTGCAAATATCACCTTTTATGACCATTCTAAATACCCTGACCTCATCAGTGATTGGGAATGGGATTTTGGAGATGCTTCAGCAACTCAAAGATATCCAGATTATAAGGAGACTATACCACACATCTACGATAACCCTGGATCTTATACGGTAACTCTGAAAATTAGTTCTGCATCCGGTGTGATCACGAGTTTATATTCTATGTTAATTAATGTAAAACAATCTCCTAAAGCTGATTTTGATACAGGCAAAATTTCCATCTGCCTTGGTAACACAGTCGATTTCAAGTATATCCAAACTCCAGGAGACACTATTACAAATTATTCCTGGACATTTGGTTATCCGGGTTCCGCTTCTTCATTACAGAATCCGACATACACTTTCGTTAACCCCATTCCGACCAATCCACGTGTTCAGTTGATCGTAAGTGCTATAAACGGTTGTACAGACACTGTTCATAAAAATCTTACTGTACATGCACTTCCTAAAGCCGCATTCATTATTCCGGATACTGCTTGTTCGCGAAGACACATTAAATTAATAAACATAACAGATGGTGGTGATGTTGCAAGTTACTCTTTCAGGTGGGAAAGACCAGATAAGCCGTCAAGCATTTCGGAAAATCTTGAAGTGTACTATGATTCCGCCGGAAACGATAGTATTACGCTGAAAGTCCTTGACAAATACGGTTGCCAGGATGATACAACAAGGGTAATTATCATCAAACCATCCCCCATCAGTTCTTTCACGCTGGAAGGTAATTACCAGGGCTCTACAGGTAAGGTGAAGTTAGTCAATACATCAACCAGGGCTCCGGATTTTCTATGGACCTTTGGAACCGGTGGACCTCCTCCAACCGATAACCCGGATCCAGGCATTATTGTTTATGATAAGGTCGGAACCTACCTTATCACTCTGGTAGCCATAGGTGATTCCTCCAACAAGAACTCAGTATGTACTGATACTTCATATTACGAATATAAGGTCGAATTCAAGGGACTATTTGTTCCCAATGCTTTTGCGCCTACATATGGGAATTATAACACTGATCCGAAGGTCACAAAGTTTAAGCCAATAGGCATTGGCCTTAGTCAATATCATGTTCAGGTTTTTGATACCTGGGGACATCTGTTGTGGGAGAACTCGGATCTGGATGCCAATGGCAGTCCATCAAATGATGGATGGGATGGTACATTAAATGGTGTGTTGATGCCTCAAGGAACATATATGTGGAATATTTCTGCTACGTTCCTCGACGGGACAATCTGGGAAGGAAGCAGTACCGGAAACTCAGGAGGAAAGACATATACTTATGGATCTGTAACCTTAATTCGCTAATTATTAAAATAGAAAACAATGAAAAAGTCCTTAGTAAAATTAGTGATTCTGGGTATTCTTTTAATGTGGAACACATCTGCCTTGCTTTGCCAGGATTTGAACTACACACAATACTTCAATGCCCCCCTCAACTATAATCCGGCTTCAACAGGGTTGACAACCGGGTTAAAGGCCAGATTTTTGTTTCGTGATCAGTGGCCACAGTTACCTGTCGATTTTAAATCCTATTATTTTTCAGCAGACCTTGGAGACCGGAGCCTTCCCGGAGCCGGGGGACTGGGATTAGTGGTGGTATCAGACTGTCCTGGATACGGATTGATAAAAAGCCTGTCGATGGGATTGACTTTTGCTGTAAGAGTTCCAATAACGGATAATCTCGCAACCCAAATCGGAATTAAAGCTGGGTTTGTGCAAAAACGGGTAAATTGGAACGATTATGTGTTTACTGATCAATTAGATAATCGACTTGGCGCAATCTATCTTACGAGTTTTACGGCTCCTGATGGAAATAAACGCACTGTTGCCGATTTTGGCGCGGGAGGCATCCTTCAGTTCTCAAACAAGAATGAAAATGTTTCAGGCACTGTAGGCCTGGCCGTCGATCATCTGTTTCAACCTGATATCTCATTTTTAGCGGATCAAGGCTCACATATTCCCCGTAAATGGATTGTTAATGGTGATATGATTATAAATACTCAAACAAACCAGCAGAGTCCTTTGAAAGTAAACATTGGATTCTTATACCAAAACCAGGCTAATCTATCTGCTTTTCAAGTGGGTTTGAACCTTGTTAAATATAATGTTTATCTTGGTGGGTGGTATAAGAGCGCAATCAATGGACTTGCACCTAATAATGTTTTTGCTGTGACAGCAGGTGTAAAATATCCTTTTTCAGAGGATTTGAGTATTAAATTGGTTTATAGCTATGATATTCAGATATCAGGTTCGCTGCAGGGTACCGGAGGAGCACACGAAATAAGTTTGCTTATTGATGTAGGAAACATATCAATATTCGGAGGAAGTTCCGGGAGAGGAGGAACTCCGGGAAGGGGAATGCATTCCCAATCCCGTTCTTTGGAATGCAGTGAGTTCTAAAATCCTCTCTAGTAAAGCACAGGAAAGGTGACTGAGCATTTGTTTAAAAATGCCAATACGCATATTGTTTAGAAGAAAGCCGGATATCGACAAATGATATTTCCGGCTTTTTTCGGTTACCCCGTTAGCGAGCGTTTGTAACGCGTGCCTGTTACCTGCTTATGTGGCGACTGATGTTGTTTTTTTAAAAATTGAGCACAACGCAAAAAGAAATGGGGTATCCGAATTATGAAATCTGAATTCCTGCATTTTTGCATTCCTGCATTCTCAATTCCTGCATTCCTGAATTCTCAAAGAATAAATGCGCAGCAAGCTGCGGGGAATTGACCCATAAAAAGATTAAAAACCTGTTAAATATCATCTTTTTTTATATAAAAACATTGGCAAAAAAACCTAATTTTGGCAAAAAATAAAGCGAATGTCTGTGGCTGAACTTCATCAATCTTGCACATAATCAGGTAAACGGACGAATCGCCGATATTATCATTTATCACTCAGGTTCAATGTATAGCAGTCCGGATTTTACGCTTTTATTCTCCTGTAAAGAACTATCCGGATTCGCGGGTTGTTCCACTGAGAATGTTCTCAATACGCTTTCAATCTTTCACCTTGAAGGTATTCTGTAAGTCAAAGAAAAGTTTATTGTGATCACTGATTATGAAAGACTGACAAAGACCGGCAAGGCAGGAATAGATGAAAAGAATAATTATTATTAATCCTTAAACATGTTACTTATGAGAAGAAGCTTACTATTGATATCACCGGCAATTCTGGCTGCTGCATTTCTCTTCACCGCTTTTGGCAGTGGAGATAATTCGGATTATCCCGGTGGGTCTCCCGGTGGTTATTCAGGTTCTCCTGGCGATGGGCATAATTGTAGTATCAGCAGTTGTCATGGTGGTTCAGCTACAAATGTTACGGGTTGGATTACTTCAAATGTTCCCGCCGATGGGTATACACCTGGAGCAACCTACACGATTACAGCTACTGCTACCGGAAGCGGAAAGAAAGGTTTCGAAATCTCACCGCAGTCTGTTTCCGGAAGCTTGCTCGGCGTATTGACCCACGGTTCGGGGAATAAACTTTGCAATGGCAATAAAGCCGTTACTCATAGCAGTTCTGTATCCGGAAGTTCTGCAACCTGGACATTTTCCTGGACAGCACCTGCTGCCGGAACCGGTTCTGTAACGTTCTACGGAGCATTTGCAGTAACTGAGCCTGTGACCAAATTATCTACAATGGTTGTGAATGAAGCTACTTCTCTCCCACTCACAGCTACTGCTACTGCGATGCCTTCAACAATATGTGCAGGCCAATCTTCTCAATTGGGCGTGAATGTCAGTGGTGGTAATCCTCCATATACTTATTTATGGACTTCTGACCCGGCCGGATTTACTTCCAACCTCCAGAGTCCGGCAGTATCACCTGCCGGAACTACTATCTATTCAGTACAGGTAGGTGACGGAACCAGCTTTGTTGATTCCCCGGTGACCGTCACTGTAATGCCGGAACCACTGGCAAACGCAGGGAATGATACCATTGTCTGCGCTGATGTTGTTTCTGTTCCTATTTATGGAATAGCATCCAATTATGCTTCTGTAGCATGGACAACTTCCGGAGATGGGACATTCAGTACAACTTCTGCATTAAGCAGCATATACTTCCCTGGAACCGCTGATCGCAACTCAGGTTCCGTAGACCTTACACTGACAGTTTCTCCCGTTTCACCCTGTGAGACTCCGGTTAGCTCTGTTCGCCATTTCCAGCTTATTGTATGCGAAGGTATTTACGGAAGTTCCAGAAATATATGCGACATCGTGCTTTCTCCAAATCCAACGAATGGCCTGATATATATTACTTATAGAGGGGTAAAGGACAATGATTCCAAGGTGACTGTTTTTACGAATCAAGGAAAACAGGTTTTAACCCAAACTGCAAGCGGAACAAGCATGTCATCCGGAGTGCTGGATCTTTCTGCTTTTACAAAAGGTATTTATTTTGTGAAGGTTCAGACGAATGATGAAGTGAAGATCCAGAAAGTGATCCTTCAGTAAAACAAAGAATTATCAACTACATCCAAGTGATGGCCGGAAAGGGATAAATCAGGCCAATGATTGAAGAGGCTGTCTTTGGAGGACTTTTTCACAATTCTGCCATTTCTTTTTCATCGGACGATCATGAATTTCCCGCTGTCCATAAGATCCTGTTGTGTAAGGACATAGAAATAAAGCCCGGATAAGTATTTGTTGCAATCGAGGGCTATTTCGGTTTCTCCCTGAGTAAACAAGAGTTCTTCTATCATTCGGCCTGAATGATCATAGATACAAATGTTACCATGGCTCTTTGCAGGAAATTCCCTGAAACGGAAATTTACCCGGTTGGTAGCCGGAATGGGATAGATCTGCAAAGTGCGTTGCGTGGCATGTTGCTGTACAGCGTTAATGTAGTGGTTTCCCGCGATAAGCTGATAGCCGGGATCGAAGATAATCGAATCAACATGAAAAGGTATAATTACAGTAAACGATTGTCCTGAAAACGTATTCGAAAAGCGGATCAATGTATCCCGGGTTTCATTTTGAAATTTCAGTGGTACAGGCATTTCAAAAAATGGCACTGACGGGTGTGATTGGGTCTGATTGACGGTGAATGAAACGGTATCACTATTTTGTGTCCAGTCGATCTGGTAAGTAGGGAAGCCTTCGCCTGTAAACCAATCATCAAAATACCAGGAAAGATCCTGTCCACAGGAACTTTCGAGGTGCGATTTAAAATTTTCTGTCCGCGCAAATCCATAGGCTAAACCAACATCACAGAGATAATTATTCAATGCGGCAAAAAATGCCGAATCGCCAATGATCCATCGCAACTGATGCAGTATCATAGCTCCTTTGGCATACGAAAGGCGGTCATCAAAGAGACGGCTGATGCTGGCAGTATCCGTACAGAATACGGACCCCCCGGGTTTGGAGATGATGCTGTTGATTCGAACCTCCCTGAACCTTTGCCAATAGACAGGTGCAAGATGTTCATAGCAAAGTCCTGAGAGGTAGGTGGCAAAGCCTTCGTTTAACCAGATATCAGCCCAGTTTCCGCAAGTGATCTTATCTCCGAACCATTGGTGCGCGAGTTCATGTGCCAACAGTTCAAAACCAAATGAGGTTACGAAAGTCATGGTTTGATTTTCCATACCTCCTCCCCAGCCAAACTGTGCATGACCATATTTCTCGTTTTGAAATGGGTAAATCCCGAAAAGGGTATCAAATAGTTGGATCATCGAACCAATGATTCCTGTTTGCGTGGAAGCATATGCCGAGTCTTCGGGATAGACATAGTTAACCACATTGAGTGTTTCGGCTCCAAAAGGAACCTGTTGTGTGTACCGGGCATAGTTGGTTACAGCCACGCAAACCAGATAAGAGGCAATCGGATACCGATGCTTCCAATGGTACACAGTTTGTTTGCCCTTGGAAGTTGCCGATACGAGGATCCCATTGCTGGCTGCTTTGTAAGCAGCAGGAGTCCGGATAAAAATATCGAGAGAGTCAGCTTTGTCGGTCAAACCGTTTTTGCATGGCCACCAGTCGCTCGCCCCGTATGGTTCGGAGAGTGTCCAGATAATTGGTGTTCCTTTATGAGAGTCCTGGACAAAAGAGCCAAAACCATTTGCCGGTGGGATTCCATGATAATAAACCGAGACGGAGTCAGAAACATGTTGCGGAATGTAGGCTGGGAAAAGGATTGTCAGCAAATCCGATATGTGAAACCAGGTTACTGATGTATTGTGGTATATCACAGAATCTACTAAAAGTGACTGCGTAAGATCAAAGACCAGCGAATCAATATCCGCCTGAACCGGGGTGAAGAGGGTTGTAACATTCCCTGAAATTGAATCAATTTCGGGATCAACATTCCAGAAACACCGGTACCATTTTACATCATAACTTGATGTCGCTTCCGGAGCTTTTTGGAAATGTTTCCTGACATAGGTATCCCGCTCCAGCTTCACGATGGTCATCAGATCATCGGCTTTAAAGCTTTCCTGGCCATGGATGAGACCAGAAAAAAGTAAACAAACGAATGCTAATGCATTTTTCATCTCTGTTTCAGATATTTTTTCAGTAATCAGGACATCACTTTTTCTTTGACCTTTTTTATCATCCCGAATAAACGGTTCATTCCGGAAGTGTTCTTTTCGTATGTCAACGGTTTGTATGCAAAAATTCCGGGCAGACTCTCTTCCGTCACATCCAGGTATTCCATGACTTGGTTCACATTTGCAGGTATCTGCCCCAGATTGTCGTCCCCGAACATCTGTAAGGCATGATCCCTGGTAATTTCTCCTCTCCTGATCATGTTGCTGTATTGGCAGATCCGGCGTTCATACCCATAGATCTGACCACGGACGTAATTGGTAAATGGTTCCGCAATGCAATCGAAATGCTTGGTATATTCGGATTTCCGGGAATCTTCCCAGCCCAATTCCTTGTGGATGACTTCACCCATCTCTTTGTCCATGGGATTCTCGATATAAAACAATGGGAATATCAACCGTCCGAAATAGCCTGTTTTTTTCAGGAAAGACTGGGTAAAATAATTCAGGTTCGGATAGATCAGGAACTTGTTTATCTCTTCCCGGGAGATCCTGCCTGATTGCTTCATGATATGTTTGAACCGTGCAACATCCTGGATGCTGTCGGGAACGAATGAATCATTTTCCAGCGGAGAAACACCACTCAAAATCAGAGGAGTTTTATAATCGTGGGAAATTTTCAAAATGCTGATGTTGGTTCCGATATCGCACGCGCCACAAACATCCCCGGTATAACGGAACATGGTCTGGTAAACGGTTTTCAGGACACCGGGATCGGGACGATAAAACACATGTTGAGCGCCTGCATTTTTTACCGTAGTTTGAATGTTTTTCAGCGCCAGGTCGCTCAGAAACCCGTTATCATATGTCATTGCAAGTACCCTGAGCTTGTATTTTATCGCAGCAAGATACAACATGTACGTACTGTCTTTCCCGCCACTTAATGGAACCAGCACATCGTAATCGAGTTTTCTTATACGTGCAGTATGCTTTGCTTTTTCAAATTCGGTAATCAGGACATTCTCGCCAATTGGTTTGAAGTGCTGATATTTTTCACAAAACGTACATTCGCCCTGTTCGTTAAAAGTCAGGTCCGGATAGTGGTCATTTAAAATACATTTTACACACGTGTTCATAGTCGATCTAAGTTATTCCGCTAAAATAATTAATAACCAATTCATTCGATTTCTTTGCAACAAAACCGTTTCATTCAGGCTTCGTCCTTATGCTATTTATTTCTGTTTATAATACAGATATTCTACGATATATACCCCATGGCAAGTAGAATTGATGAAATGCCGCTTTTCTAATATCCCTGACACGGATAAATTGCAAAAATAAAACCCTTTTGTAAACTTATTCATATGATGTTGTTATTTTTGCTTCTGTGGATGCAACTTTCATCTTGTAATTCACCATATATGTTAAAAGATGGAACAATTTTTTCATTCATTATTTGGGTATTTATTGAAGGTGTTTCTATCGACCTTGAATCAGGTTTTCGTTCTTTTTGGGCCATCCCTGATCCTTGCGATGATCATGCATTTAGTCTCCAAAGGTAGTCAAAACCTGGGATACAGATTGATGGGCAGCCGCATTTTTTTAGGTGTTTTCGGATGGCTTGGCACAGCCGTTCATGAACTTGGTCATGCATTTTTTGCACTTCTGTTTTTTCATAAGATCACAGAAATGAAATTATTTTCCCGGGATGCAAAAAATGGTACTCTGGGATATGTTACCCATACCTGGAATTCATCGAATCTGTATCAGATAATCGGGAATTTTTTTATCGGGATCGGTCCGATTCTAATGGGTTCGGTCATGCTGTTCTTCATTACTTATTTGCTCTTTTTTACAAGCACCTCCAGCATTACACTCATTCCAATCACCGGGGACTCATTTTCAGGTTTTGCATCTTTAAAAAATACTTTGCGAGATATCTGGCAAGGATTTACAAGCTATATTTTCTTCATTTTCAACGGGATTGACACGAGTTGGTGGAAAATTGTTCTTTTCTTATACCTGATATTTTCAATTGGCAGTTCAATCACACTGAGTATGGCAGATATCAAAGGAGCACTGAAAGGTTTTCTCATTTTGGTATTACTGCTTATCCTTTTTAATTCATTGACTTTATGGATCGGCGATTTTGCGGTTGTTTCTTTCAGGTATATCAGTTCATTCTTTTCAGCTTTTTATTTCCTGCTTATTCTTTCCATACTGCTAAATTTATCTTTCATTTTCATTTTATTGATCCTTCTTGGAATCCGGTCATGGGTTATCAAAAAGAGTGGACAGTGATGTTTTTTTGCGTATTTTTGCAAAACAAATTATTCCAATCTACTTAGCCTGGTTTATTCATGAATTTTGTGCGTTTGCATAATTTGTGACAAAATATTTGCACTATCCCGCATACGCGGGATTCACACCTTCGGCGCGACCGCACTGGTCAAGGCTGCTTATGTGGTGACTGGTATTTTAAAAGAAAGAACAATTGACCAAAAAATAGTTATAATTTGTGATGTTCCTATATTTTCCTATGGGTGGGGCACTCTGCGGTAAAAAAAAAGATTGCAGGATTTACCATGTTGTTGTCAATGAATTTAAAGGATGCTTTCAAGATTTATCTCCGGTTGCCCCGGAGGTTATTAAGATCAAAATCCTTCGGACTTTTCTGAGATAAAACCCTGAAAGGGGTTTAATTTGAATAACCGCGAGTTACTCAGGCGGAAAATGTAATAAATACAAATTCCTCCTTTATAGGGGTGAATGTCATAACGAACGAAATGAATAAAATTTAAACAAACTCTCATTCTAACAACTATATACATTGAAATTTGATGAATTTGGCTTTGATTCCAGGTTGCTTGAAGGGATAAAAGTCAACAGTTTTGAAACAGCAACACCAATTCAGGAACAAACTATTCCAGCAATCCTTTCCGGGAAAGATCTTCTCGCTTCTGCGCAAACCGGAACTGGTAAAACGGCTGCTTTTCTTCTTCCGATTATCCATAAGATCCAGACATCTCATCCCGACAAGCACATCAAAGCCCTGGTGATTGTTCCTACTCGTGAGTTAGCCCAGCAGATTGACCAGCATATGGAAGGATTATCCTATTATACCGAGGTGAGTTCAATTGCTGTATATGGTGGGACTGATGGTGCTGCTTTTACACGAGAAAAACAGGCTCTGACTGAAGGTGCAGATATGGTAATCTGCACACCAGGCAGGATGATTGCTCATCTCAATCAGGGATATGTAAAACTTGCAGACCTGAAATTTCTGATCCTTGATGAAGCTGACCGGATGCTTGACATGGGGTTTTATGACGACATCATGAAGATCCTCTCTTATTTACCTGCTAAGAGACAGAACCTTCTTTTTTCAGCCACTATGCCATCAAAGATCAGGGTTCTTGCCAGGAAAGTTCTTCATGATCCGGAGGAAATAAATATTGCCACTACAACTCCTGTCGAAAAGATCGTTCAGGAGGCATTCATCGTGTACGACAAGCAGAAGATCCCACTTGTTACGCATCTCCTTCATGTCAAGAAGCTCAAATCCATACTCATATTCTGTTCAACGAAGAGCGCTACGAAGCAGTTGAGCATTGAATTGAAAAAAGCGCATTTTGCAGCAGAAGCTATCCATTCTGACCTTGACCAGGATGTCAGAGAGAAAGTACTGTCTCGTTTTAAAAGCAGGGAACTGAACATCCTCGTAGCCACAGATATACTTTCACGGGGAATTGATATTGAAAATATTGATCTTGTCATCAACTTTGATGTTCCCCATGATGGTGAAGATTATATACACAGGATCGGACGTACTGCGCGTGCAGAATCAGAAGGTCTGGCCATCACATTAGTCAATGAGAAAGAACAAAGAAAATTTTTAAGAATCGAGGAACTCCTGGGAAAATCGGTTGCAAAAATTCAGGTTCCGGCACAATTCGGAGTAGCTCCCGAATTCACTCCGGGGAAGATGAAAAAGAGCCTTGGTGTCAGTAGATTCAACAGATCGGGCTCAAAAAAACCAATCCACGCCGGAACAAAAAAACAAGGATTCAAGTCTGCAGGATCAAGACCCAACAGAACCGGAAATAAATAGCTGATCACCCTCCATCAACAAGCCATTTCACCTGCGTTTTTCCATGCTGAAAGGATGGAATAAGCTCCTTTTACAACTACGCGAAGATTGTCGGAGACAGATCCTGATGGCAGAAGGATTTCCGAATAACCTCCTTCAGTAGCACCCTTCGTCACTTCCAAGGCTTCAAAATCATTTATTTCTTTCCCATTTTCAATTCGCTTTCCTTTAAAAACAAAGATGTAGAATTTTTCGTTGAACTGTACAACAGACTGTTGCGGAACGGAAATCACGTTGTTGCTTTCCGTTTCAATTTTTGCATTCACATACATACCGGAAAGAAGGTGGTGGTCAGGTTGATCTATCCTGGCGTAAGCCATCGCGGTTTTATCATTATCCAAAACTTTCCCTGTCTGGTAAAGAGTAGCAGCATAGCGGATCTCTGGATGGTCAGGAGTGGAAAAGGTAAGTTTTTGCCCGGATTCAACTTTCTCGACATCTTTTTCAAAAATTACCAGCTCAAGCATCAGATTATCCGGATTCACTATCTCGAACAATACATCAGTCGGGCCCACATATTTCCCGACATTAATATGCACACTTTTAAGATAGCCGCTGATAGGCGCGACAATGGGAAGAACATTAACGATTTTGTCTTCTTTCAATTGGGCGGGATCAATTCCCAGTAAACGTAATTTCTGTTCAAGCGATTTCAATTGAACATTGAGTGTTTTGTACTCGGTCTCCTTTTGCTGCATGTTGTTTTCAGAATAAACATTGTCCTTATATAATTCGTTGTGCCGCTTAAACTCAATAGCAGCATATTCGTATTTTGCCTTCGTCTCCAGATAATTTTGCTGAAGATCGATGAATGCCATGTTTTCAATCTGTGCAAGTACCTGCCCTTTTACAACAGGACTTCCCTGTACAAGCATCGTGCTCTTTATAAACCCACCCAGCGGAGCGCTTACAGAAGCAATATCCTGCGGTGTTACATTTACAACACCATTTACGTCCAGCACTTTGCGTATTGCCCTTTTCTCAGCACTCCCCAACTGTATGCCCACTGTGTTATACTGAGCTTGAGAAAGTTCGATGGTGTTGGGCGGCAAAATTTCATGCGGAGACTCTTTGTCGTCAATTTTACTTTTACAGGAAGTAAAACTGATTAGTAAAAAAGCCAGAAAAATCCCTGTTTTTAAAGTTTTCATGGTCATATTATTTATTTTGTTAATTTTTCGGAAACAATGATTCTATGGTAATAATTGATTGATTATACGAGTTAAGGGTTTCCAGGTAATTATTCCGGATTTCAATCCCTTGCTTTAGATTCTGGACATATTCCATATAATCAATGTCGCCTGCCTTAAAGCTTTTTCCGGATTGCGACAGAATAAGATCTGACTGATGAAGGGCAGATTGTTCAAAATACTGGAGACTTTGCTCGTATTTCCTGTATTCCTCGACGAGAATATGAACATGATGATACAATGCATTCATCTCATAATTATATTTTTCAACAGCAATATTATGGTTGATCCTTGCTGATTCAATCTTTCCTTTCTGTGCTGAAAAAAACAGCGGGATTGTAACCCCGGCCTGGACGCCGTCGAAACGACTACCTGTTGAAATATCCTTCATTGATTGGTTGAAATAACCAATATTCAGGTCGGGCAGAAGTTTTGAAACTTCAATTGCTTTAATAGCCCGTTCCATCAGAATTTGCTGCTCAAGAGAAAGGATCGCAGGGTTTGACCGAATAAAATTCGTATCAGACGGCATTTTCAGCACAAGCTTTGGCTGAATGGAATCGACAACCTTGATCTCCTCCTTTTCATTCAACAACACCTGGAGTTTACATGTCTGGATTCTTATGTCAGAAAGTACTATCTGAATCTGGTTCTTTACAGCTAAATACTGGGTTTCGGCAGTGATTTTCTCTAAGAGATTCGATTCTCCGGTTTGATAACGTAATTGAGCAGCATGCAAAAAATTCCCAAAAAGACTGTCCTGAAACTGAAGTAATCTTAATCGCGTCTGTTGGTAAGAGATTCCGTAATACACCGATTTTACCTGGAAAACCACTTCATTCTTTACCTGTTGGGATTGGATTTGGGAATTCCTGATATTGAGTTTTGCAAGCTTGTCCTGGTTCACATATGAAGTGGGAAAAGCAAGTCCCTGGGAAATAACAATTTCGTTGTCTGTTGCCCCTGAATTGATCTGTCCGTAGGAAAATCCAACATTGGTTTTAGGAAGATCCCAGGCCGTCTGGCGCAATGCCCTTTGATTGTCGGCACCCAATTCTCCAACTTTTACCATTCCGTTCATCGACAAGGCCCTGGCCACAGCCTTTTCGAGTGTATAAACCTTTGCCGGATTTATCTGTGTTTGTGCAATAAATGGAACAATCACCAACAAAACTATCATCAATAAAATGGGAACAGGTGACTTGCTCACCCTTTTCGGATGACGCTTTTTCCTTTTACTTGAGAAAAGAATGTAGAGTACAGGCAGAACCACTAAAGTCAGAAGAGTGCTTGATATAAGGCCGCCGATAACAACGGTTGCTAAGGGTTTCTGCACTTCTGCACCGGCAGAATTCGACATTGCCATTGGCAGAAACCCAAGAGAGGCTACTGCGGCTGTGATGATAACCGGACGAAAGCGGATCTTCAGTCCATGAAGCACTTGTTTATAAAGGTTTCCCATTCCTTCTTCTTTTGCCAGCCGGTTAAATTCGGCAATGAGAACAATTCCATTCAGCACGGCAACCCCGAATAATGCAATAAATCCTACACCTGCCGAAATACTGAAATTCATTCCCCGCAAATAAAGTGCAATTATCCCTCCAATTGCTGCAAGCGGCACAGCAGTAAAAACCATTAACGTTTGTTTTATTGAATTAAATGCCAGAAAAAGGAGAACAAAAATCATGATCAATGCTGCCGGCACTGCTATTGACAAACGCTTCTGAGCTGCAACGAGGTTCTCAAATTGTCCGCCATAGGTAATAAAATAGCCTGGAGGAAGCTGTATTTTCGTATCTGAGATTGCTTTGCATTCATCGATGATTGAGCGGACATCCCGGCCCCGAACGTTAAAGCTGACAGTGATCCGGCGTTTGGCATCTTCCCTGGAAACCTGGGCAGTACCGATTTTTATATCTACTGAAGCCACTTCATCCAGTGGGATTTGGCGACCATCGGCCAGTGGGATGAACAGCTTTTTCACATTTTCAATATCCTTCCGGAATGGTTCTTCAAAACGGACCACGAGGTTGAAACGTTTTTCGTCTTCAAGGATCACTCCTGCTGAATTTCCTGCAAACGCAGTACGAAGGATGCGATTGACATCGGAAATGTTCAAACCATAACGGGCAATTTTTTCGCGGTTATATACTACTGAAATCTGAGGAGAACCAGTTACTTTTTCAACCTGGATATCCTCGACTCCTTCAACGTTTTGGATCAGGGAAGCCATTCGTTCAGCTTCCTGCGCCAACGAATCGAGATCATCCCCGAATATTTTTATTGCCACATCCTGTTTGGAGCCGGTCATGAGTTCATTGAACCGCATTTGAATAGGTTGCTGAAAACTGAAGTCAACACCCGGAATTGCACCGATCTTTTCCTTCATTTTTTCCACCATCTCTTCACGCGTCGAAGCACTTGTCCAATCCTTTTTGTCTTTCATGGTGATGATGTAATCTCCGGTTTCCACAGGTGTAGGATCAGTAGGGATTTCCCCTGCCCCGATTTTACAAACAGCATTTTTTACTTCCGGAAAATTTTCCTTCAGGATTTTATTGGCCTTCTTCACCGTTTCAACCGTGTAAGTCAGTGATCCGCCTTGTAAAGTCATGATACCGGACGCTAAATCTCCTTCTTCAAGATTAGGAATGAATTCGCCTCCCAAACGGCTAAACAGAAAAAGGCTGAAAATGAACAGCACCAAGGAAACCCCCAGAACAACAATTTTATTTCTAATGGAATAAAGGATCAACGGATCAAATCCTTTGTGAAGAAAATTCATTATCGCTTTGGAAACGCTTTTCCGTTCCCGTGGTTTCCTATTTAAAACCAAGGCAGAAACCATTGGTACGTATGTAAGTGAAAGGATCAACGCTCCCAGGATTGCCAGTCCTACTGTCTGAGCCATTGGCCGGAACATCTTTCCTTCAATTCCAACTAGGGAGAGTATCGGCAGGTAAACAATAAGGATGATGACCTGTCCGAAAATGGCTGAATTCATCATTCTTTTGGATGCTGAAGAAACCTCAGCATCTATGTTCCCGGCAGAGGTCACAGTTCGATTCTTAGAAATCCGGTGGACGACATTTTCGACAATAATTACAGCTCCATCGATGATCAGTCCGAAATCAATAGCGCCAAGACTCATCAAATTTCCCGAAATTCCAAGTAGATTCATCATGGAAATGGCGAAAAGCATGGAAAGTGGTATTACGGAAGCCACCACAAGACCTGCGCGGAAGTTTCCCAACAACAGCACAAGGATTAAAATTACAATCAATCCTCCCTCCAAAAGGTTCTTTGTGACAGTCCCAATCGCTCTGCTCACCAGGTCTGTGCGATCAAGGTATGGTTGAATGGAAACACCTTCAGGCAGTGACTTTTCGATTAATTGCATGCGTTCCTTAACGTCTTTTATAACTTGTGAAGCATTTGCCCCTTTCAGCATCATCACAACGCCACCAACGGCTTCGCTGGTATCGCAAACAAATGCCCCGTAACGGATGGCATGTCCAAATTGTACCGTTGCCAGGTCACGGATAAGGATCGGAACATGATCAGGATTCATCTTCACGACGATTTTTCCGATATCCTCCAAAGTATTCACCATTCCTATGCCCCGGATGAAAAATGAGGCAGGGAATTTCTCTATATAAGCACTTCCTGTATTTTCATTATTTTTTTCAAGCGCTTCAAAAACATCCATAATAGTAACATTCATGCTTCTTAACCTGTCGGGGTTGATTGCCACTTCATATTCCTTTACGTATCCTCCGTAGCTGTTTACTTCTGCAACTCCCGTTGTTCCTAATAATTGACGTTTGACGATCCAGTCCTGAATCGTTCTCAGATCAGTGAGGGAATATTTTTTCTCATATCCGGTTTTGGGTTTTACAAGATATTGGTAAATTTCCCCGAGCCCTGTGGAAACCGGTGCCAGTTCAGGTTTGGTAAGACCAGGGGGAATCTGTTCTTCCGCCTCTTTTAACCGTTCACCGATTTGCTGCCTGGCTTTATAAATGTCCACCCCATCTTTGAAAACCACGGTGACGACCGATAGCCCTAATCTTGAAATGGATCTTAATTCCACAACTTCCGGGATTGTAGCCATAGCCATCTCGATGGGTGCTGAAATATTTTTTTCAACCTCCTGGGTTGCCAGCGTGGGTGCAATGGAAATCACCTGGACCTGATTGTTGGTGATGTCGGGAACAGCATCCACCGACAATTGTGTGATAGAATAAATGCCCCAAACAACAAGAGCAAGAGTAAACAACCCTACCAGGAATTTATTTTTTACTGAAAAGTCGATGATACGATTAATCATAAAAATACAATTTTGAATGAAAAACAATACAATTCACGGAAACGAAAGGTATCAGAAACTCTATTGATTTCAACCTGAAACCAAAGATTTGATACCAGATGACAACAACCGGTGACTAAAATTTAGCTGGTGGATTCAGGCTTTGGGAGGCTCCCAGATGGAATAAACGTTCCGGGATTCGAACTGAGATTCAAAGAAAAAGACGATGGTTTGAAGAGGAGAATAAGTGGAAGAAACAACATAGGGGTTTACCACTTCACATGGAAGACTGCAACAGGAGCAAGTGCAAAATGGAGAGCAGCAATCCTGGGATTCTTTGTGGCTGGATGCATCATTCATGCTGATATACCCATGTCTTCCATCACCACAGTTTATATCATGATCCACGCATGGAGTGAGCGTAAGAACCACAACATAGATGCTGAGTATATAGGAGAATAACCTATGGACCATGAATGATAAATGTCTGTGATGCAATTTTTTAAGAATTATTCCATTGACTAAAAGCTACATGCAAAGATAGCAAAATATTTAATTACTTTTGCCACTCAATTTTTTAATATCAGACCTATGAAAATGTTCAATGAATTCAAGGATTTTGCTGTGAAAGGCAACATGATCGACCTCGCAGTCGGAATCATCATTGGAGCAGCTTTCGGAAAGATTGTGGCTTCGCTGGTCAGCGACCTCATCATGCCACCCATCGGCGTATTTCTGGGAGGAATTAATTTTACAGATATAAAAATTATCTTGAAAGACGCGGTAACGGATCCGGTGACAGGAAAAATAATGAAGGAAGCGGTAGCGCTGAAGCTTGGAAATTTTATCCAAACCCTCGTCGACTTTACGATCATAGCATTTTCTGTTTTTATGATCGTGAAGATAGTAACCCGTGTGTCAAAGAATAAAGAAGTACCTTCAGCTCATCCACTACCTACAAAAGACCAGGAATTATTAACGGAGATCAGGGACCTTTTAAAAAAATAATATTTTATTTATATACTAACCTGATTTATTCATGAAAATTCTCTCTGTGGCTCTCTGTGCATTTTCCTCTGTGGTTCTCTGTGAAAGAAAATTACACTGAGGTTCACTGAGAAGACACTGAGAATCACAGAGAAATGGAC
>CAIWTA010000054.1 GCA_903915465.1 uncultured Bacteroidales bacterium
ATTAACAGTTTGAGTCCAGACATAATTTTATTGGCAGGTGATGTGGTGGATGAAGATTTGAAGCCTGTGATCCGCAGGAATCTTGGAGAAACACTAAAGAACCTCCATGCAAAATACGGGGTTTATGCCATTACCGGAAATCATGAATATATTGGTGGTGCTGCAGAAGCAGTGGCTTATCTGAAAGCGCACAACATTGATTATCTGCAAGACACTGCTGTTCTGATTGATGGGAAGTTTTGGCTTGCTGGCCGCGATGACCGGGATATATCACGTTTTACTGGAAAGAAAAGAAAAACCTTGGGTGAGATATTAAAAGCTGTTGACCGTTCTTTCCCAGTTATCCTTATGGATCATCAGCCTTTCCAGTTCCAGGAAGTGGTCGACCAGGGTGTAGATCTGCAGCTATCAGGGCATACTCATGACGGGCAGATCTGGCCCTTCAATTACATCACAAAAGCGATGTATGAAGTTAGCTGGGGATATAAGAAGAAAGGGCAAACCCATTTTTATGTTTCTTCCGGATTTGGAACCTGGGGTCCGCCTGTACGGCTCGGGAACAGGCCGGAAATCGTATATATTACCGTGCATTTTAGAAATTAATCGTCTAATTATTTTACTGGAATTAAAATGAGGACTGCCATCGTTACCGGCGCTTATGGAGCGATCGGGAAAGCCATTGCACAAAGAATGGCTGAGTCAGGGTTCCGGACATGTCTTGTTGGCCGTGATGAAAGAAAACTACGGAAAGTATCGGAAGATATCAAACATAAAACAGGAAACACCGAGATTTTTTTCGAGATTGTTGATCTTTCGTCGGGAAAAGAAATCAAAGATTTTGCCGGTCGCTGGAAAGACACCTTATCCGTTCTTATCAATAATGCAGCAACCGCTCCAGCGAAGAGAACTGAAAGCAGTGAAGGTATTGAAATGCAGTTCGCCGTCAATGTGCTCAGCTACTTTCAGATGGCCATCTGTTTCAAGGATTTCATGAAGAATGAAAAAGACCCACGGATTGTAAATGTAGGCAGTTACTGGGCAGGTGGGTTGGATGCTGCAGATCTTGAATTTACTCGAAGACATTACAACAATGACATTGCATACCGGCAGTCGAAGCAGGCAGACCGCATGCTTACGGTAGCTTTCGCAGAGCGTTTCCTTTCTGACGGGATATCTGTAAATGCCTGTCATCCAGGCGACGTCAATTCAAAACTCAGCAACGACCTTGGATTTGGCGGCCATGAATCACCGGACGAAGGAGCTGCAACACCTGCCTGGTTAGCATTAAGCCCTGAAGTAAAAAGAATTTCAGGCCATTACTTTGAGCACTGCAAGAAGACATTTTGCGAGTTTGCTGTCGATAGAACGGCTATTGAAAAGCTTTACAATATCTGCGCTTCCTATTGAGCAAGCTTGACGGGAACTGATACTTTGCAATTCATAGTATGTATGATGATCCGGGTGATTTTTCAAATATTTTTTGCCATTCGCACTTTCGTATTGAAAAAAATTAATCTTTTAAAACTGCCTCGTGCCCCGATCAGGAATTCATTATCGGACTGGAAATATTTGCCAACAAGATGCAGATATAATTGTCAAAAAAATAATGATAAGTATTTCACCTGAAGGTTGTAATGAGCTACGTAATTTATTAATTTTGGTTAATTATGTGGAGACCAGAGACCACACTAATAAACGGGGTAAAATCGAACTGCCTGCCGGCAGGAAAGCCAGACGATTATTAAATTTTATATGAAGAAAATGAAAACCGAAAATGTTGATTTAATGAGACAAGCCCGGGAAGCTCTAAATGGCAAATGGGGTTTAGCAATTGGAACATTTGTTGTGTATTTTATAATCATCTCGTTTCTGCAAGGTCCATCCCTGTTATTTCCTTCCTCGGGGTTTCTATCGCTTCCCACTGTACTACTTACTTTAATAATTGTAGGGCCACTGGCAGTCGGGATTGCAATTTTTTCATTGTCCATTTCACGAAACCAGGAGGCATCACTTGGTCAGCTGTTTTTAGGTTTCAGTAAGTTTGGAATATGCCTTGCGGCTTATTTACTGGTTGCCCTTTTTACTTTTCTTTGGACGCTTCTTTTAATCATTCCAGGAATTATCGCAGCGATATCATATTCCATGACATTTTTTATCATCGCGGATGAGAATTCAATAGGAGCAATGGAAGCCATAGATAAAAGCAAAAAGATGATGGATGGCAACAAATGGAAATATTTTTGCTTAGGCCTTAGGTTTATTGGTTGGGCTATCCTTTGTATCTTAACGCTGGGAATCGGGTTCCTTTGGCTCGCTCCTTACGTCCAGGTCACTATGGCCAAATTCTATGATGATGTAAAAGCCCAACTGGCAGCTAAAGAAACCACCCAACCTGCATAAGATAAACTCAGGATTGTGAATTCATGTTCTATTTGAGAATTTTCCATCCGAATAACCTCCGAGTGACCCAATAACGCTGTAAAGGCAGTTATTGGGTCGTTTTTTTGGTTTTTTCTCAAATAGCATGACGAATACCGGCAGAAACAGAAGTACCAATTCTGCTATGCCCAGGCCGCTGTTCAGGAACAAAGATCCCATTTCAACAAAGAGAAGATGAATCCCAAAATATTCAATTGAAACTACAAACCATAATTGTTGAGCCTATAGTTTGATCAAATTTTGTTTGAAGTTGACTGCTCATGCTTTGATAATTTTACTGACAATCAAAGATCAAATGAATTCTATGCAAATTTTGTTATGTACATAGAATTTAATCATAACTTTACAATAAATCTTAATCATTGTGCTATGTCAAACAAAGTCACAAAAATTGAGTTGGCAGAGATCAAGAAAGGGAAAAGCGATGTTAAGGAATATTCGAACGGTGAGATTTCTGTATGGTGGAAATCTGGGCATTGCATTCATTCAGCCAATTGTTTGATCGGTCTTCCCAGTGTTTTCAATAACGGAAAAAGACCCTGGATCGATATCAAAGGTGCTTCATCCGGGGAGATCATCAAGACAGTTAACACATGTCCTTCCCGTGCGCTGACTTACATTAAAAGTCCCAGGTTCAAATCCCCTTCCGGGAAGAAAGGCTCAAAAAAAGTGCCAAAATTTGCACGAATTCAAATTCTGAAAAATGGGCCAATCCTGGTAACGGGCAATTATATCATACGTGATGCCAGGAAAAAGAAAATCAAGGTAGCATCTGAAACAGCAGCCCTCTGCAGGTGCGGGGCTTCAAAAGCAAAACCTTTCTGCGACGGGAACCATCATGCAGAAAAATTCATGGACTGACAGACAACCTTGAGTCCATATTCTCGTTTCATAAATGAAAATTTAAATCTTTGCATATGACGATTGGATTACTTAAAGAGTCGGGCGGCGAAAGAAGAGTTGCCCTACTGCCTGAAGCTGTTGCTTTATTAAAGAAGATGAATGTCCAGATCCTTGTGGAAAAAGATGCTGGAATTTCGGCCTTCTCGAGCGATTCGGAATATGAAAAAGCCGGAGCCACTATTGCAGCAAAACCTGAGGTAATCAGTCAATCTGAAATGATCCTGAAGATCAATCCTCCTACAGATAGCGAAATCAACTCCATGAAACAAGGGCAGGTCTTGCTTGGAGTGCTTAATCCATTATTGGACAAAGAATTGGTAAAGAAACTAGCACTTGCAGGAATAACCAGTTTCAGCTTAGATATCATCCCACGCACAAGTCGCGCACAATCGATGGATATTCTTTCATCTATGGCTACTGTTAATGGATATAAAGCAGTTTTAACGGCTGCCAGCAATTTACCAAAATTCTTTCCCATGTTCATGACGGCAGCAGGCACCATAACTCCTGCCAAGTTACTGATCCTTGGGGCAGGTGTTGCAGGTTTGCAGGCTGTCGCAACATCCCGGAAATTGGGCGCAGTTGTCGAGGTTTTCGATGTTCGTGCCGCGGTAAAAGAAGAAGTGATTGGGCTTGGTGCAAAATTCGTTGAAGTTGAAGGGGCAATTGATGATAAGTCTGCCGGTGGATATGCTGTAACCCAATCGGAAGAATTCAGGAATAAGCAGGCTGCTGTCATCCATGAGCATGCCATAAAATCTGATGTTATCATTTGTACTGCCCAGATTCCCGGGAGGAAAGCGCCTGTTTTACTGAAGAAAGAAACAGTGGAATTGATGAAACCGGGGGCTGTCATTGTCGACCTTGCCGCCTCAACCGGAGGTAATTGTGAACTGACCCGGAACAATGAAACCATTATTCATAATGGTATTACCATCATTGGAAATTCCTTCTTTGCAATAGATATGCCCGCTGACGCAAGTAAAATGTTCGGGAAGAATACTGTCAATTTCATGAAACTGCTCATTACATCTGATGGAGCATTAAACCTTAACTGGGAAGATGACCTTGTAAAAGGAACCTGCGTCACACATCAGAAAGAGATTGTCAACGAAAGAATAAAAGCACTTCTTACACTTTAATCTATTAATCTATGAATGAGATCCTTCAATTTTTCCTGGTTTACAGGGAAGCAATATTCATCATTATTCTTTCCATCTTTCTTGGAATAGAAGTTATTTCCCATGTTCCGTCAGTGCTTCATACACCCCTTATGTCCGGGGCAAATGCCATACATGGTGTGGTGATAATCGGTGCCATTATCGTGATGGGGCATTCACATACAATGTTTGCCATGGGACTGGGATTTGTGGCAGTTGTACTCGGAACTCTCAATGTTGTCGGTGGATTCGTGGTCACGGACCGGATGCTTGAAATGTTTAAAAAGAAGAAATCCAAAAAATAATTACGGATATGGATACAATAACAACACTTGTAAAAAGCATTTTCTATTCAGAATACATATCTATTCTTGAAATATCATATCTTCTGGCTTCCGTTTTGTTCATTCTGGGTTTAAAAAAATTAAGTCACCCGGATACTGCACGAAGCGGAAATCTTTGGGCTGCTGCAGGTATGGGATTGGCCATCCTCTGCACTATGCTCTTTCATAGAACGAAGCTGGAAGATGGTACCTACGAAGGCATTCACAATATTGGGTTCATCATTGCAGCACTTATTTTTGGAACATCTGTTGGTTGGTTTGCTGCCAGGAAAGTCAAGATGACGGCTATGCCTCAAATGGTTTCCTTGTTCAATGGAATGGGAGGTGCCTGTGCAGCTTTGATTTCCCTGATGGAATTTCCACGCATGCAGACTTTGCTGGCTGTTCAGCAGCATTCGAACATGCTGAACGGTGAAGCACTTGCAATTCTCCTTGGTTTGATGATCGGAGGTGTCTCTTTTGCAGGAAGCATGATTGCATTTGGTAAGCTGGATGAGAGAATTGGCGATATCAGAAGCCCTGTTCTCCGTTATATAAATCTTGGTTTTCTGGTCATTCTTCTAGCGTTTGTTGTTTTTATCCTCTTTCAAGCGCCCGTTGCCGGTGAGCATTGGATGATTTATGTCTTAGCTGCCCTTGCTCTTATTTACGGTGTAACTTTCGTCATGCCGATCGGTGGTGCAGATATGCCGGTAGTCATATCCTTACTGAATTCTTTTACCGGAGTTGCAGCAGCCATGGGAGGTTTTCTATACAGTAATCAGGCGATGCTCACCGGAGGGATACTTGTAGGATCATCCGGAACCATCCTGACCATTCTGATGTGCAAAGCGATGAACCGTTCATTACTGAATGTAATCATAGGTGCCTTCGGTGGAAGTGCATCTGCTTCCATTTCTACGGGAGATAAAACAGTAAAAGAAATTTCCCTAAGTGATGTGGCTATACTATTAAGTTACTCGAAGAAAGTCCTTATTGTTCCCGGATATGGCCTCGCTGTGGCCCAGGCGCAGCATCTTTGTCATGAATTAGACGACCTGCTTGCGAGCAAAGGAGTAGAATTAAAATATGGGATTCATCCAGTGGCTGGCAGAATGCCCGGACATATGAATGTACTTTTGGCTGAAGCTGATGTACCCTATGAGAAATTGCTTGAGATGGAGGATGCAAACAAGGAGATGAGCAGTACGGATGCAGTAATTGTGGTTGGGGCAAATGATGTTGTTAACCCGGCCGCTGAAGATGATCCTTCAAGCCCGATCGCCGGCATGCCGGTTATCCAGGTATGGAATGCCAGGAACGTTATCGTGATGAAAAGAAGTATGGCAAAAGGCTATGCAGCGATAGAAAACAACCTTTTCTTCCATCCAAAGACGAGGATGCTGTTTGGCGATGCAAAATCGACTTTACAAAAACTTGTCTCAGAAATTAAAAATCTCTGACAGATTCTCGTGTCATTTCTTTTTCGCTCAGGTAGCGCGGCCTCTTCGCCGCACCGCAGTTGCGTCTTCCTCTATCTCACTGCATGAGATTTCCGGCTTGGCCGGAACCGAAGAATCCGAATACTGCTTATGTGGCGACTGTTGATCTGTTTTTATTATTGAAGTTAATCCCGCCTTTACATTTAAACCTATCAACTCATCAACTTATAAACATATCACCCAATCTTTGGGACGCCCTCATTTATTTTGTACTAAAAAAAAAGCCCCGCAGTTGCAGGGCTTTTTTCAAAAGGTGGTAAGTGATTACTTCTTACCTTTTTTCACTTCTTTAACTTTCTTAGCAGGCTTGATCAGTTTCTTTGCGATCGAATCTGCATGAGCAATAGAGTCAGCTTTCATTTTTTCCATCTGGACTTTTGCGATTGAATCAGCAACTCTCTGCTGTTCTGCCATAACCATTGCCATTGAATCAGCAACCTTAATGGAGTCAGCGATTCTTTTTTCTTCGAGTTCTTTTGCGCTTGGTCCGCAGCTATACATGAAAGCTACCACGCCAATAACTAATAATGTTGCAAGTTTTTTCATTTGGTTTTCGATTTTTTAATTTGACGCAAAGGTAAGTCAATTACAACATAGCTTCCAAATTTTTAGGCTACTATTTTTTAACATTTTTTAACATATCGAATAAGCAACTACTAATCAGATAGATAAAATTCAATATTGGCCAATATTTGAAAGTTATTAACAATACCTTAAGTGTTTTATTCAAAATAATGCCTCTTCCTTTGGGGTTGATGCCAAGATTAAGCTCAGGGAATTATTTTATGGAGTAAAATCGTACATTTGATCCCGAATCACACTATTAAAGGATTCTTCGGATGGTAATCCCTCTTGCTGAGCAATTAAGGCCTTCAAGCCTGGATGAATATATCGGGCAGGAGCATCTTGTGGGAAAGGAAGCTATCCTTTATAAAGCCATTGAATCCGGGAATATTCCTTCGATGATCCTTTGGGGACCACCGGGTGTAGGGAAAACTACACTTGCCTTCATCATTTCACAACAACTGGGTCGTCCTTTTTATACTTTAAGCGCAGTAAGTTCAGGCGTAAAGGAAGTAAGGGAAGTAATATCAAAAGCAAAAGAGAGTGGCGACAGCCCATTCCTTTTCATTGATGAGATACATCGTTTCAGCAAATCGCAGCAGGATGCCCTGCTTGGCGCCGTCGAAAAAGGAATTGTAACATTTATCGGAGCGACAACTGAAAATCCTTCATTTGAAGTCATCTCTCCCCTCCTTTCGCGTTGTCAGATATATATCCTTAAAACTCTTGGTGAGGAGCACTTGTTGAAGTTGTTATCCCTGGGAAAAGAAAGGCTGGAAAAAGATCTTAAAGTAGCGATTAAAATTGCGGAGACTGAGGCTTTATTGCGGATTTCCGGAGGAGATGCACGGAAACTGTTTAATGCCCTGGAACTTATCGTTGCTACTGAAAGCAAGCAAACTAAGGAAGTTGAGATAACCAACGAAAAGACGGTCAGGATCATCCAGCAAAATCTTGCGATGTACGACAAGGGTGGCGAGATGCATTATGATGTCATTTCCGCGTTTATAAAATCCATGCGGGGCAGCGACCCGAATGCTACGGTCTATTGGCTCGCGCGCATGATTGAAGCCGGAGAAGATCCCTTATTCATCGCCCGTCGCATGCTGATTCTGGCTTCCGAAGATATCGGAAATGCCAATCCAAATGCATTACTGTTAGCTAACTCCTGTTTCCAGGCTGTGAATGTGATCGGGTACCCGGAATGCCAGCTGATCTTATCGCAAACAGCTATTTACCTAGCCTGTTCGATTAAAAGCAATGCTTCTTATAAAGCCATCATGAATGCGCAGAAAGCATTTAAAGAGTATGGAGACCAACCCGTTCCTTTGCATATCCGAAATGCGCCGACCAAGCTCATGAAGAATATCGGGTATGGAAAGGACTATAAATATGCCCACGATTTTGAAAATAACTTCATCGAACTTGAGTTTTTACCGGAGAAGCTGTCCGGTAAAAAGTTCTATGACCCCCAGAATAATCCCCGTGAAAATGAGCTCAGGACAAGGTTGAGAGAATTATGGAAATCAAAATATAAGTATTAAAATCAGACGTTATGTTATTCGAAATCCCGGGAATTAAGCACCTTGAGAAAAACAATTTTTTCCTGATTGCAGGCCCATGTGTAATTGAAGATGAAAAAATGCCTGGTCTGATTGCAGAAAGGATCTCTGAGATCGCCAATAAACTTGAAATTCCTTTCATCTTTAAAGCTTCTTATAAAAAGGCAAACCGGTCGAGGGCCGATTCTTTCAAAGGAATCGGAGATCTTAAAGCACTTAAACTGATCAAACATATCGGAGAAAAATATCAAATCCCGACGTTAACCGATATTCACACGATAGAAGAGGCAGCAACGGCTGCAGCATACGTGGAAATCCTTCAGATTCCTGCGTTTCTCTGCCGTCAGACGGACCTGCTGATTGCTGCTGGTAAAACCGGAAAAGTCGTGAACATCAAAAAAGGCCAATTTTCTTCACCGGCAACTATGAAATTTGCTGTTGATAAAGTCAAAAGTACCGGAAATGAGAAGGTCATGCTTACTGAGCGCGGAACAACCTTCGGCTACAGCGACCTGGTTGTTGATTACCGTGGAATTCCAGAGATGCAAAAAAACAATATACCCGTAATTCTGGATGTGACCCATTCCCTGCAGCAGCCGAACCAGTTGGAAGGAATTACCGGAGGCCGGCCTGATCTTATTGAAACCCTGGCCAAAGCAGGAATTGCAGCAGGAGTCGATGGAATATTTCTGGAAACTCATCCTGATCCGACCTCTGCAAAATCTGATGGGGCCAATATGCTCAAACTTGATCTTCTTGAAAATCTCTTAATGAAGTTGGTAAGGATAAGGCAGGCTATTTAAGCTTTATTCAAGTTCGAGCCCTTTAATTCCCCCGGTTTCGGGATAAAAGTTGACTTTCCATTTGTTGACGGGAAGAAAAGATATTATTCCTAATTGGTTGACAAGGCACTGCGTTTCTTCCTGTAAATTATCATCTACCTTCACTGTAACTCTTGCCAATTCAGGTATGCGATAAAAAAATCCATGTGATTTTTTTATCTCTTCATTTCTTTTCAGAAAACTGGAAACCACACCTGTAGTTCCAGAACGCTGAACCTTTATTGTTACAATCTTGCCACCTGATTCATCCAGTTCCAGTACTCCTTTTCCTTTATGGAATTTGAAGATAGGAACTTCAGTATTTACCTGGTTCGGATTGGGAGTATAGGTATAAGTAAATGTCAATGGATTATGAAGACTAATCCCTGTGAACAATTTCATGTATTCTCTTTGTAACATTTTCAATTGTTCATCCATGTATTCAAGCGTTTCTTTATTGTAATTAACTTCCTGGTAGCCACTGATAAGGTTAAACCGATTATCCTTGATCTTGGAAATGAAATCGGCGGCCTCCTTGGCCTTTTGTTCCAAAGGTTTTTCCACCATGGTGCGTTTCAGTACCTGGCGTTCAATCGTCATTGTATCAATATTGACCTTACGGATGATCGTATCGATCTTCTCAAAAAAGCTTACATCAGCTGAATATTTGAACACTTCAGGGAAGACATCCTGTTCTGTTACTGCGGCATTATTTCCTGGTTTGCGAACAACATTCTTTGCAGTAGTATCAAGCATTTCCTTCATCATACCAAGGATCAACCCGGATTCGCTGAATGCGAGCAATCCGGATTTTTCACCTTTTGACATTTTTTCTCCCAATTCAATAAAATAATATTGATCAGGGTCAGGCTGAGGAGAAGTTGTGACTATCATATCTGTGATTTTATATTCCACAGAAGTTGATTCCACTACATTCTTCAATCCAAGATATCGCAAAGCATATTCAGCATAAGGACCTTTGTAATTTTCGATCCTGTCGATGGTCACATCAATTTTAATGACTGTGCGAGGCAGGGCATAGAAAATTCCATCCTTACCGGAAACAGTGGCATTATTGTCAATATGAAAAACGTTGATTTGCGAATATCCCTGCTGAGTCAGGGAAATTCCTATCATTATAAAAAGCAGAAGAATAGTTTTGCGCATATTTACTGGTTTTTGCGACCCAGGTCTGGGGTCATTTAACAAACAATAATTCTCTGTATTTCGGTAGAGGCCAGAGTTCATCGTCCACCAGCAACTCCAGCTTGTCAACATGATACCGGATCTTCTCAAAGAATGGTTTTACATGATCACAATAAGTAAATGATTTTTCTTCCGGCTCTTGAACCCGGTTAGCAATTTTCCGGGCTTCCTCCATTTCATTAACAAATGTCTTGATTTTGGAGACATGCTCAGAAATCTCAGTAATGGTTTCCATCTGGTTTTGCGAGAGTTTTCCGTATGTTTTCAGATCCAGTACCCCTTTCAGTCCTACAACATTTTTGATCAGTGTATTCTGGTATTTAATAGCAATTGGAATAATATGGTTGGTAGCCAGATCTCCCATAACCCTTGACTCAATCTGGATCTTCTTAGAATAATTTTCGAGTCTGATCTCGTGCCTGGCAATCATCTCCCTTTCAGTGAGGACATTGTTCACCTTAAAAAGTTCAAGGCTTTTTGCTGACACCAGTGCTTTAAGTGCCTGGGGTGTTGTTGAATGGTTGGTAAGTCCACGTTTTTGAGCTTCCTCAATCCATTCCTTTCCATAATTATTCCCTTCAAAGCGGATATTCTTTGATTCTTCAATATATCTTCTCAATACCTGAAAAATGGCATCATCTTTACGGATTTTTTTTGCAATTAGCTTATCAACTTCATCTTTGAATTTAGTCAACCGGTCAGCTACTACAAGGTTCAGGACAATCATTGCAGGAGCGCAGCTTTGTGAAGAGCCAACCGCCCTGAATTCAAATTTATTCCCGGTAAATGCAAAAGGAGAAGTTCGGTTACGGTCAGTATTATCCAGTAAAATTTCCGGGATCTTCGGAAGGTTCTTCAGGAGATCCAAATCCGTTTCAGTATTTAATTTGACTTTCTTTTTGCTTTTCGCGATAAGGTCGAGCAAACCGGAAAGTTGATTCCCGATGAACACAGAAAATATTGCCGGTGGTGCTTCGTTACCGCCAAGCCGGTAATCATTTCCAGCCGATGCAACGATTGCGCGGAGAAGATCTCCATGATCCTGCATGGCTCTGAGAATGTTCACAAGAAAGGTCAGAAAGCGGATATTTGATTCAGGATTTTTTCCGGGACTAAGGATATTCTCACGGGTGTCAGTCATCAGCGACCAGTTACTATGTTTTCCTGACCCGTTAATTCCACTGTAGGGTTTTTCATGCAACAGCAATGTGAAATCATGCCTTTTGGCAACCTTTTCCATGATGTGCATCAGCAACTGGTTATGGTCGACTGATAAGTTGACTTCTTCAAACACAGGTGCACATTCAAACTGGTTGGGGGCAACTTCGTTATGACGCGTCTTAACAGGTATGCCTAGTTTGTGTGCTTCCAATTCAAACTCCTGCATAAAAGCCATGACCCGTTGCGGAATTGTTCCAAAATAGTGATCTTCCAGCTGCTGATCTTTAGCAGAAGCATGACCGAAGAGTGTACGGCCTGTTAAAACCAGGTCGTGACGGGCCATGTAGAGGGCGGTATCCACAAGAAAATACTCCTGCTCTGCACCAAGCGTAGCAAAAACTTTTGTGACATTTTTTGAAAAATATTTACACACGTCCACTGCTGCCTGATCAATAGCATACAGCGCTTTGAGTAAAGGAGTTTTAAAATCAAGCGCTTCTCCTGTATAGGAAACAAAGACGGTTGGAATGCATAAGGTTTTATCCATAATAAAAGCAGGAGATGTTGGATCCCAGGCAGTATAACCTCTGGCTTCGAAAGTGCTTCTGATGCCACCACTTGGAAAGCTGGAAGCATCCGGTTCCTGCTGTGTCAATTCACTTCCCCTGAAATTTTCGATCCCCTGACCTCCTTCGATCGGGTCTACGAATGCATCATGCTTTTCAGCGGTTGATCCGGTTAACGGAAGAAACCAGTGTGTATAATGGGTGGCTCCTTTACTGATTGCCCAGGCTTTTAACCCGGCAGCAACCTGGTCAGCTATGCGCCTGTTGATCTTCTCGCCTTGCTCAATGGCATTCATTACCTGCTGGAAGGCTTCTTCCGTGAGGTATTCGCGCATTGCAGATTTATTGAAAGTCAGTTCACCAAAATATTCAGATGCTTTTTTGTCAGGAAAAATCACTTCCCTGCATTGCCTCTTCATGGCCATCTCCAATGCTCTGAATCGTAAATTATCCATAATTATTTTTGCTTTAAGCTGTCAGTTCTATTCTTTAAACACTATCCTGTGAGCCCACTTCGAAAAGTATAAGATATTTTTCGAAGCAGACTCATCTTTCAGTTTTCAAATCTGCTTTCCGACGCAGGATAAGCAGACCTGCAAATGTAATAATTCCATTTACAATCAGTAATTCAAAACTGAATTTATATCCGTTGAACAACACTTCAGAATACTTGCTTAAAAAATAACAGGACAAAGGTGAAATCACCACCAGCAAAGGCACCCACCTGTCTTTGATAGAATATTTGGTAAACAATCCGAAAGAAAATAAACCCAACAATGGGCCATACGTATATCCTGCAATGGTGAAGAGTTTATCAATCACAGCTCGGTCGTTGATAGCGCTGAAAAGAATTATAACAAACAGCAACACAACCGCAAAACCAATATGCACCATGTACCGGATTTTTGTCTTTCGTTTTTCTGAAAGGTTTTCATTTTTATTAATTCCAAGAAAATCGATACTGAATGATGTAGTCAAAGAAGTGAGGGCGCCGTCAGCACTCGGATAAGCAGCAGAAATCAAGCCAATGACAAAAACCAGACCTGCAATTGGCCCAAGGTTGTTGATTGCGATCATCGGGAACAGGTCATCTGACCGAAGCGGTAAAGCAAAGCCGGTTCTCGCTGAATAGATGAACAGGATTGCTCCCAGGAAAAGAAACAGAAAATTCACAAATACCATGATCACGCTGAAGGTGAACATGTTTTTCTGGGCATCCCTGAGACTTTTGCAACTCAGGTTTTTCTGCATCATCTCCTGGTCCAGACCAGTCATCACAATAGCAATGAACACGCCGCTAAGAAATTGTTTCAGGAAAAACCTTTTATCTACCCAGTCGAAAAATACCATTTTGGAGAAGCTGCTCCTGAATATGTCGCAAGTAATAGAAAAGAAGGAAGTATGAAGATTCTGAATGATAAAATATATTGACAGTATTAGTGCAAGAAGCATAAAAGTTGTCTGGACTGTATCGGTCCAAATGATCGTTTTGATACCGCCCTTCAAAGTGTAAAGCAGGATCAGGATGATAAAAATGGTGACAGTGACACTGAAAGGGAAATGCCATGAGTTGAACACAAAAACCTGGAGGACATTTACCACGAGAAACATCCGGAAGGAGGCACCAATCACACGGGAAAGGATAAAATAAAATGCTCCGGATTTATATGACCAGAACCCAAACCTGGTTTCCAGATAGGAATAAATGGAAGTCAGATTTAACCGGTAATAGAGCGGCATCAACACGGTTGCAATGATAAAATACCCCAACAAGTAGCCAAATACAACCATCATATAGGAAAACTGGGTAATACCAACCCAGCCCGGAACCGACATGAAGGTAACGCCGGACATAGAGGCACCTATCATTCCATAGGCAACAACAAACCATGGAGAAGATTTGTTACCAATAAAGAAAGCTCTGTTGCTTGCCCGCCTGGCCGTCAGAAATGTGATAAAAAAAAGAAGTAATGTGTAGGCTAAAAAAGTGATCAGGATTACAGTTGGGGTCACGAGGCGATTAAATTATCGGATGAGCAATTTAGTATCTGAATAGTTTTCACCTGAGTACATGGCTTTTGACGTAAATAAATTAGCGAAAGAAAGCAAATCAGGAAATGCAAGATCAATCAACTTGTGATTCTTTCCGATCGATATTTTATCAACCGAAATAAAAGCTGTTACCATATCCAACTTCTTTCCGAAGATCATATCAGAAATAGAATCCCCAACCATGACCGACCTTTTAAAGTTTGTCCCCGGAAACTCTTTTCTTGCCCGAAGAGCCATTCCGATATTAGGTTTCCTTTGGATGGATTTCTCTATTTCAAGAAATGGGCTGTGATATACTTTATCAATCCGGCCACCAGCCTGCTCAATTTCAGCTATCATGTGCTGATGAATTACCTGCAATTCTGCTTCCGTCATCAAACCTTTCCCAATCCCCTGCTGGTTGCTCACTACAAATACTTTTCCAAACACCGAAGAGAGGATTTTCATAGCGTCCTTCACACCGGTATGAAATTCGAATTGTTTCCAGGTATGCACGTATCCATCCACAATTCTCCGGTTGATCACGCCGTCACGGTCAAGGAACAATGCCCATGATTTATCAATCTTCAAATTGCTTAAATTCATCTTGTGCTTTAATATAATCTTCGGGAATTCCGATATCAAGAAAATAGCCTCTTGCAGGATAGCTAAACATTCTTGAACGGGAATAATATTTCTCAAAACAGTCTTTCTCGATAGAAAATTTATCGGGAAATTTGTTTTGTGTGAAGAAATTTTTATTCAGAAGATAAATTCCCCCGTTGATGTAGCCCGGACCGGCCTCAGGTTGTTTCTCCTTAAAACCAACAATCTGCTTAGCCTGATCAATATTTACTGATCCATATCGGCTGGTATCTTCAAAGTAGCGGAGTGCCAGCGTAATGTCAGCATTATTAGCCTCATGCAGGTTGTGTAATGCGTGAAGATCAATCCGGAACATACTGTCACCATTTAAAACCACAGCTCTTTCTCCTTCTATATTTTTCAATGCATTCAGCATTCCTCCACCTGTTCCCAAAGGTTCTTCTTCAATTGCGTACGTGATGAGAATATTTTTATACTGATTTTTAAAATGAGATTGAATTGTATCATTCATGTATCCAACCGAAAGGATTACTTTTTGAATTCCTTGTCCGGAAAGGAAATTCAGAAGGTATTCCAGGAAAGGTTTACTATTCACAGAGGCCATGGATTTTGGCACATCAGATACAAGATTTTTTAGCCGTGTACCAAAACCTCCTGCAAGGATAATTGCTTCCATCATTGAGGGGTTTGTGGAAAAATAGCTGATTCAACGAGTTCGCAGAGAATGTGTCCGATCATGATGTGGCATTCCTGTATCCGGGGTGTATCTTTTGAAGGAATGTTGATCAGGAAGTCGCACCATTCGCGCATTTCCCCTCCTGTTTCCCCAGTTAATCCTACTGTGATGATTCCGATTTCCCTTGCCATTTCAAGTGCCCGGATGATGTTCTTCGAATTCCCGGAAGTAGAAAGAGCGATTAAAACATCTCCGGAATGTCCAATTCCCCGAAGCATCCTGGCATACACTTCATCGAATGAATAATCGTTGGCAACTGCTGTAAGGAATGAGGTATTCACATGCAATGCTTCAGAAGGAAGTGGCTGTCGGTCGTAATAGAAACGACCTGAAAACTCGGCTGCAAGGTGCTGCGCATCTGCCGCACTTCCTCCATTTCCGCAAAAGAGTACTTTATTTCCTTCGCAGAAAGTGTCCCGGCAAATATCAGCCACATCCCGGATCGTTTCAAGCAGGTACGGATCATTCAGGATCTTTTGCTTGGTTTCGATTGACTGAAGAATTGATTCCTTGATTCTCATTAATGTATATTTAGAAACAGATGAAAGGCTTATTGAATATTATTCCTTGTTTCAGAATCTCTCCCAATGCACAACCTTGTTAAAGTCATTTCGAATAAGATGTCGTGCAGCCAGATCAGTTGCTTCGTCTGGGTAGCCAAGCGGAAGGAGAACGATAGGTTCAAGATTATCAGGAAGTTTCAACAATTCACTGATTTTTTTTGCATCAAAGTTGCAGATCCAGCATGTTCCCAACCCGATCTCAGCTGCAGCAAGAGTCATATGATCAACGGCGATGGCGATATCTATATCTGTATGATCTTTCCCATCGGCACGTTTCCACCCTTTCTTGTGATCTCCGCAAATAACAAGGATCACCGGAGCTTCCGTGAACCACTTACGGGGATAGGCATTTCCTATCTGCAAAACCATTTCATTTTCCTTAATAACAATGAAATGCCAAGGCTGAAAGTTGGCAGTTGATGGCGCAATGCGACCAGTTTCAAGCACATACATAAGTTTTTCTTCCTCTACAGGTTTGATAAGATAATTCCTGACAGAATAGCGTTTTTTTGCCAACTCAAGGAAAGTCATCGCTTTGAAAATAAAATATGAATATTAACTATTTATTGAATTACTGTTTTGTCAAAAATAACAATTTTAGCAATGCATTTTCATCGTTAATAATATCAATAATTTGTAAATATAGTGGTTTTGCGATTGATCAGAGACAAAAAACTACACGAAGAAAGGAGTTCTGAATCTACGAGCTGGCACCTTTGTAATAATCACATTTGCCTCTTCTGATTTCTTTGTATCGTTGCCAGTTGAAGCGATTTAAAAACTCTGCAGCAGTGCGTGCTCCACGAATAAATAAATCTACTTTAGCATCTTCCTTAAGTCCGAAATCAAGCCAATTATGATTGCCTGTATCTATATATCCGATCAGGTGCTTGAAGTCAGGATTTTTATTTAAAAATTCAAAGTCATATGCGAATCTTGCAGTATTGAACATTGACCCTAAAACGGCAAAAATTTTTTCATTTTTATTAATTTCATTTTTATCATACCCCAATTTTATGCCAAAGGTTGGAGATGCTGGAACTTTAAAATTGTCGTGAAAAATATCTATAGGGAAGTTTGAGATTATTCCTCCATCCATGAACATCACTTCATGAGGAACAGAAGTACGCAACCCGGTTGTTTCGTTCCATTTGTTCCAAGCATCGGGGCCACCAGGTATATTCTTTATCCTGAAAGGAGAAAAGAAAAAGGGAATTGACATGGATGCCCTAACAAAATCAGCAGGATTCTGAACATCAGGGTTTGAATAAAACAGATCAACCATTGGAGGAAACACAATCTTACTTTGCGTGGTAATATCGGCAGTTACTATTGCCATTTCGCTCCAATGTTCAGGTCTGTTGTATTCCTCTTCACTGCCATCATCCTTTACTATGAACAGCTTATTGCCTCCTGAAATACCTTTTAATCTTAATGCTTTCAAATCACCATAGTTGCGTATTCCTTTCTGTAAAAGGAGATTTGACATCCATTGATGAAAATTTTTGCCGGGATTTAGTCCAAAATCATCTTTTAAATTGTCAATAACCTGCGCGCCTTCTATAGCTAGTTTTATGGTTCCGGCATTGCGCAGCAATGCATCAATGAAATCACGTGCATCACTGTCTCCGTCTACAAAGTCGTACAAGTTTTTGTTGCATAAACAATCCAATATCCATTCCGATTTTTCTATATCACAAGTGCCGGCAGCTGCCATAAGCATTGTGTTTATACTTCCGGCCGATGTGCCTGCCAGACTTAAAAAACGGATTCCCATTTTTTCTAAAACATAAACATAGCCTACCAATGCTACTCCAAGTACTCCTCCTCCTTCTTGAACTAAGTCAACATATTGTTTTCCCTGTGAATCTATGATATCTGAAAATCTTTTATCCTTGATTTGAGTTTGCAAATCTTTCAGAACACTCAATACTTCACCATTTTCTGTAAAAGTTTTTTTATCCATGAGCTTGTTATAAAAAGTTTATAGACAAAAATAGGAGTTTATTTCATATCTCAAACTGTTAATAAGTCAAATTTCTTCGCGCATTTATTAAAAATTCAGTGGCCTCACTTAAAAAAACATCTTATTTGCAAGTTTTCATCTTCCTATGCGTCTATATATTAAAACAGATGTTTAATTAAATTAAAACAAGAAAATGAAAACAGTAAAAAGAATTACAGCATTAGTGGCAATTGTGTCATTCTTTGCTTTCCAGGGCTTCTCGTAAAACGCATCAACTTCTGATGTGAAAAAGGATGTTGAAAGCCTCTGTTGCACAATATAGAGCTTTGAAAGAAATCTGCAATCCTGTGCAATGCCAAAGGCTTTCGGCACTTTACTTTGAATTGTATGGTTGCCAGTACACGTGCAAAGCCGTGGGAAAAGGGATGATGCACAAGTACGGGAATGGACAAGCAAAAAAGGGTTGCGCGAATATGAGTGGAAAGGACAGTTGCGGTAAATCATTGTCTGAAAAGCCTGATCTAAACATGTGACTCCCTGGTACTTATATCGGTTTCGAGAAATATTTCACTTTGAACCTTAATGCTACATTCACCAAGCCAATGAGTACAGGAACTTCCACAAGCGGTCCGATCACTGCTGCAAAAGCTTCCCCTGAATTGATACCAAAAACCGCGATAGCGACAGCAATAGCCAATTCGAAATTATTGCTGGCAGCTGTGAATGAAAGTGTAGCAGATTGTTCATAAGTAGCTCCAACTTTTCTGCTCATATAAAATGAGAGAAGGAACATAATCACAAAATAAATGCTTAGTGGAATTGCGATCCGGATAACATCCAATGGGATTTTAACTATATATTCGCCTTTCAGTGAAAACATCACCAGAATAGTGAATAGCAGTGCGATCAATGTAAGCGGACTTATTTTAGGTATAAATCTCGTATGATACCATTCTTTGCTTTTCACTCGGATGAGGATAAACCTGGTAAAAAATCCCGCCAGGAATGGGATCCCCAGGTAGAAGAAAACGCTCTCGGCAATTTGTTTGATGGTGATGCTCGCCACAGCACTGTTCGTGCGTAATCCAAACCATGCCGGAAAAACAGCAATAAAGAGATAAGCGTATACAGAAAAGAGGAGTACCTGAAAGATGGAGTTAAACGCCACCAATCCTGCACAATATTCTGTATCGCCTTTTGCAAGTTCGTTCCATACGATTACCATGGCAATGCACCGTGCGAGTCCGATCAGGATCAAGCCATACATGTAATCCACGTTGAATTGCAGGAAGATTACTGCCAGCAGGAACATCAGGATTGGGCCAATCACCCAGTTCTGTACCAGCGATAATCCAAGGATTTTAGTGTTTTTAAATACATCAACTAGTTCTTCGTATTTGACTTTTGCCAGAGGTGGGTACATCATCACGATCAATCCAATGGCAATGGGGATATTGGTGGTTCCCGACGACATAGAGTTCCAGAATCCGGCAATACCAGGGTAGAGCCATCCCCAGCATACGCCAACACCCATGGCAAGGAAGATCCACAATGTCAGGTTACGATCTAAAAAGTTTAGTCTTGTTTTCATCAAATATGATTTAAAGATTTTTACCCACACTGATAATCGTTGTCAATAGATATTTCCTTAAAAAAAAAGTTCGCAACCTTTCCGAGTTCTTTGATATTTTCAGGATTGAGGCAGTAATTTACTTTGGCACCATCCACATGCCCCTGGATCAACCCTGCATTTTTCAACTCCTTCAAATGCTGATTTACGGTAGTTCGGCTCAGGGGTAATTCATGTGAGATATCTCCCGTAATACAAACCTTTGTTTCTGCCAGATACAGTAAAATAGCCAACCTCGCCGGGTGAGCAAGCGCTTTGAATAAGACTGAAGTTGAATTCAATTTTGTATCGAACAGATCCGTTTTTGCGTATGACATATGGTTAATCTTTAAATCAAATGTAGTATATAAAACATTATTTGCCAGAAGCAATGATTTTCCCTTCATTTAAGTGTAACTTCATCGTTCCGTATTCAGCTGCAATCGGGCTGTGGGTTACCATGATGATTGTGATTTTATTCTCCCTGTTGATTTTGCTAAGGAACTCCAGTATTTCAAGAGATAGCCTTGGGTCGAGATTCCCTGTTGGTTCGTCAGCCATGATAATTTGAGGTCTGTGAATGATCGACCGGGCAATTGCAACCCGTTGTTGCTGTCCGGCGGATAGTTCACGCGGAAGATGCTCCATTCTGTCAGATAGGCCAACGTAATCAAGGATTTCTGTAGCGCGTTTAAATTGCTCTTTCCGTGGGATCTTTTCAAGTGCCAATGGAATCATTACATTCTGGATAGTTGTCAGATAAGGGACCAGTGCAAAACTTTGCAGGATATAACCAACCGATCTTTTGCGGATATGGGCCAATTTCAAGTCGCTGATGCTATCAATTCTATTCCCATCGAAAATAATGTTACCGGATGTAATCCTGATTAACCCAAAGATTGAAAGCAACAAGGTGCTTTTTCCTGATCCTGAGGGTCCTGTAACTGTTACAAAATCTCCCTTCTGCACTGTGAATGATACACGATCAAGTGCATTAATCAGACCGCCATTGTGATGGTATTGTTTTAAGATATTGTCTCCTTGTAAAATCATGATTAATCCTCCTGTAGATTTGAATGTGGGTCAAATTTTGCGGCAAGGTAAGTTGGGAATATGGAACCTGCCAAAGAGATGGCAACAGATAAAATTATCGACCATACCAGGTAAATATAAACAGGTTTTACAACAATGCCTGCAAGATATGGGCCTAATACAACGCCGGCAAGTGTACCGAGCATGTATCCCAGGATTCCTCCTGCAACTCCAAGGATCAGTGCCTTTAACAGAAACATTTTGTAAATTGTGGATCGCTCAGCCCCCATCATTCTGAGAATCCCGATCTCACGTTTTCGTTCATTGACATTTGCCCAGATGTAGTTGCCAATCGAGATACCACCAACAAAAAAGATAATGACCAGCATTACCAGTGTTATCTTTTTCATCATTTGGTTGGTCTCAATTTGCGTTGAAACAATCTGTCCAATAGTTGTTACCCGGGTGTCGGGAAGGATGTTCCGAAGTCGTCCAAGCAATCCATCGGAAATTGCATTGCAGCACCCCATGATCTCAATGGCCGAAACCTGGTTTTCAAGTTTTAAAAGCACTTGAACATCCTTCAGATTAGCAAAAATACGATCGTCATCCACAGTTCCTGTTTCTGAAAGGATTTTGACGACCTTGAATTCCTTACCCATGATGCTGACCCGACCGTTAACAGCTAGTTTTAATCGTTTTGCGACCTGGAAGCCAGCAAGACAATCATCGCTGTACAGCGTGTCAATTGCTTTGCGTTGAAGCTTTTTATCCTCCATCCCATGTGACTGATTCGCAGATTGGGTGGGCGCACAAGCTGTTTTCAACCCGGCACCCATTAATCCTGATGATTGCCACAATGGTTTGGACGCAATCTCACTTTTAGGAAGAATTCCGGTGAGGACAATGGATTGGCTACCAACTTTGACCCGACGAGTTAATTTTGGTGACATATTGTCAACCCCTGCAAGGGTAGAGGTAAGGATACGTTCCACATAATCCATTGGTAAGGTAGGTGCATCGATATCTGATGTATAATAGTCATCGATACTGGCAGCCTGGGGTAATACAAGAATATTGGCACCCAGGTTATCAAGGTTCCTGGCAACATTTTGCTCAGAAACAACAGAAACGCTTTGAATGGCAACGATCACGGCGATACCCAGTGTGATGGCCAGCAATCCTGAAATCAGTTGAGATTTCCGTTTCCATAATTCTATCAGGACAAGTTTTGAAATTGTCATCGTCAGAGAGTTAAGAAATATTAGTAAGTCTATTTACAACCACCGGCTTTGGATCCACCTGGACAACAACCACCAGCCTTGGTCGGAGCCTTTTTTGCAGAACTAACCAGGTTATTAACATCTGTCATCCCATTGTAAGTGCCTGTTACCTGGCCTGAAGAGTTGACAACATAAGTCACAGGTTCCTTTGCATTTAGATCGCATGCGAGTGATTTCAAAAATTTTGTCTCATTTTTATCATCCATTGAAACCATCACTGTGATACTTTTATTATCTAATTTGCGACAGGCTATTTCGCAATTATCCATAATATTTTTCTTTGAAGTCATGGATTCTTTATAAACCACAAGATAAACCGATTTTCCCACAGAAAGTGCTTTAATCACTTCAGAGTATTTTGGAGAAGGTATCATTTCAACAAGTTTTGCAGCAGTTGCATCCTTTAATTCAAATCCGCCAGCGGGTGTACCATTTTTATCAAGAACAAGGATCAAGGGCAAAGGAGCCCCGGCCAAACGATATTTTGAAACCAAGGCACTATTGGCAGCATCTGACGTATTCAACTTTATAACTATGGAAGACGATTTAAGGGTGCTCTTTGCTGCATTAGCGATGGAAACAGCCTTGTCTGCATCGGCTCCTCCTGCATTGTATGCGACAAGAAAGACTGGTTTGCAAGCTTTATTAGCATTTTCGATCTCTGCAACGGTTTGGGCATTTATCCGAATCAATCCTGTAAACAAAAAAAACAGGAACATGATAGTTTGAGTTTTATTCATGGTTCTCAAAGTTTTAGTGTGACGCAAATATACGTCATATTTTGGAATAACGTAAAAATACGTTAAACTATTTTTTTCTACTGGTATAGATGCTTGCTGGCTATGAACATCAGGTTAATTCCTTTAACAATTCCTTAAAGAGACGGTCATTCTCTGCAACCGTTGTAATAATTCATAGATTTACTTATCGAGCTTATTCACAAACCCAATTTCCAGCGCGCTGCCATGATTCTTAGGTGGTTAGGAAATTACAGCCAAAAAATTTGCAATCCAGAGAAATTTTCTCTATATTTGCGATATAGTAAAAGTTGTTGCGATCATTGTTCTTTGAAAGTTTTGGTAAATAAGTGGCTTTATTCTTCGGTTTCATAATACCTGCTTTGTCCTACCCTAATTGAAAGAATCTCAGTATTTTCCTGTTCTTGATGTTATTCAGAGTTTACACATTTACCAAGATTCTTAACAAAAATTCACTTATCAACATCTTCCTTCACTTCCATTTGGCTTCTTTAGATTGAGACTTTTTCTCTTTATTTAATGACCAGTCTTTGTCCGTAATTCTTTCATGCTTAGGCTTGTCAACCAATCTGTATAAAAGTAATTTGAAAATCATTGAATCCATCCCTTTTAAATGGGTTTATTATTAACAAGTAAAATCTACGGCTATGGGTATTGAGAAACAAATTTTGCAGAAGAATAACCTTTGCAAAGTCAAGTTCAGCGTAACCAAGGAAGTGGCTGAAACTGCTAAATCTGCCCACTTGGTGGGAGATTTCAACGATTGGGATACATCCGCCATCCCAATGAAAAAAGCAAAGGGTGGTTCCTATCATATTTCGCTTGAACTGGAAACGGGAAAAGAATATCAATTTCGCTATCTGCTTGATAATCAGCGATGGGAGAACGATATTAATGCGGATAAGTTCGTACCAAATGGTTTCGGGGATTCTGAAAACTCAGTATTGTCAATTTGATCCGTTTTACTGTTTATCTTTGACATTAGCTTATAGATTTGTATCCCAGACATTTTGCATGCGGGGATTCGCCATCCACTGCTTTGTTCTTCTTTTAGGTTTCCCAGCCTTGTTCTCGCATCCTTATACCAGTATTCTTGTTTAATCTTAAAGAATACCTGCAACTGAATTCCAGAATACAAATCCAATGCAATGCGGATCATTCTCGGGTATTGCACCGGTGAAAATTTTTTTCTCTTCTCTCGTTTTCTGGTCTTTTGAATCTCTAAAAGTGCGATGAATGCAAAAGAAAAAAGAACGGAACGTGGTTAGACTTCATTAACCTTCGACTGAAATTACAGATTAATCATCGGTACTACTAATTACTTCAGTCCTCTCCTTTTTAATAAAGGTTCAACGGAAGGTTCCTTACCACGGAATTTTGCATATTGTTTCATACCTTCATCATCTCCTGATTCGGTGAGACAATATTTCCTGAATTTTTCAGCAAGCGCCTTATTGTAGATGTCGCCTGATTCCTTAAAGGCAGCAAATGCATCAGCATCAAGAACTGCAGCCCAAATGTAGACATAATAGCCTGCGGCATACCCACCATCAAAGATGTGTGAAAAATAAGTAGAACGGTATCTTGGAAGAATTTCGGGAATGAGTCCCAATTTACCCATGGCATCTTTTTCGAATGTAAGCGCATCGATGTCGCTTGGTTCTGTGAGCGTGTAATAATCCATGTCAAGTAAAGCCGCTGCAAGATATTCCACCGTTTCGAAACCCTGATTAAAAAGTCCGCTCTTTTGGATCTTATTGATTAAATCCTCAGGGATGACTTTGCCAGTTTTGTAATGTTTTGCATAGAACCTGAGAACCTCCGGCTCGCTTGCCCAGTTTTCCATCACCTGTGAAGGAAGTTCAACATAATCCTGTGGAACATTACCGGCTGTGCGGTAATATTTACCCTGGGTAAATAAACCGTGCAATGAATGACCGAATTCATGGAACAGTGTGGTTACTTCGTCCCAGGTCAGAAGTGAAGGAGTTTCTAAATTGGGTTTAGTAAAATTACAAACAAGGGACACAACAGGATCGATTCTTTTCCCGTTTTCCCATCCGTTTGAACGGAAATCAGTGCACCATGCACCCCCTCTTTTTCCATCTCTTGGATAATAATCAAGATAGAGGATACCCAGCTGTTTTCCATCGCCTTCTTTTACTTCAAAAGTCTCCACATCTTTCTGATAAACCGGTAAATCCGTGCGTTTTGTAAATGTAATTCCATACAACTTATTGGCTACATGAAACATTCCATCGCGCACATTCGATAAGCTGAAATAAGGTTTCAAGTCATTCTCATCAAGTTCATACTTTTCTTTATGAATTTTTTCTGCGTAATACCACCAATCCCAAGATTCAAGTTTGAAATTGCCTCCTTCACGATCAATGATCTTTTGCATTTCCTCTGCTTCTTTTTTTGAAACCGGCAATGCCGCTTCCCATAATTTCATGAGAAATTCGTTGACATTTTCAGGGGTCTTTGCCATATTTTCCTCGATCACATAGGACGCATAGTTCCTATACCCAAGCAGGTTCGCCTGTATAACACGCAATTTTGCTATTTTAGAGACGATTTCCTTATTATCA
The DNA here is from genome assembly GCA_903915465.1 of uncultured Bacteroidales bacterium. Classification (GTDB taxonomy): domain Bacteria; phylum Bacteroidota; class Bacteroidia; order Bacteroidales; family FEN-979; genus FEN-979. The sequence goes on from CAIWTA010000054.1 coordinate 25,383, forward strand.
TTGGTATTTCCATTATTTCCACGCATAAAATAGCCACGATAGATCTTCTCACGCAACCCACGGTTATTGGCATATTGAAGAAATGGGATCATGCTGGGTTTAGCCAATGTGAAAATCCATTTCCCTTTCATGCCTGCATCAGTGGCAGTAACAGCAGCAGCATCAATCGCCCCTTGAGGAAGACCATCCAGATCTTTTTTATCATCAACCACAAGTTTAAAGTTCGTGTTGGTTTCAGCCAGCAGGTTTTCGCCAAAAGTCAGTGCAAGCATGGATAACTCAGCATTTACCTTCCGTAATTCATCCTGTTTTTCTTTCGGAAGGTTGGCTCCACGACGTTCAAAATCACGATAATATTTTTCTATTACCCTGATTTGCTGATCATTTAGTTTCATTTCATTTCTTCTATCGTAAACCTTTTTTATCCTGGCAAAGAGTTTTTCATTTAAAAAAATGTCATCGCTATGTTTTGAAACTAGAGGATCCAGATCGCGTGCAATCTTCTGCAACTGCTTGTTGGTATTGGCTTCATTAATGTTATAAAACACCTTACCCACTTTTGTAAGCAATTTCCCCGATTTGTCGAAAGCATCAATGGTATTTAGAAATTCCGGTGCATTAGGATTATTAACAATAGCATTGATTTCGGCATTCTGCTCTTTCATCCCACGGAGGAATGCCGGCATGTAATCCGCCGTATCAATCTTGTCAAATGGTGGGACCTGGAATGGTGTCTTGTATTCCGAAAAGAAAGGGTTCACGGTTTTATCGCTGCCTGTAAACCCTGAAAAAGCCAAAGTTGTCATTGCTAGTAATAAAAATTTGAAATGTTTCATTGAAAGTTGAATTTAAGATTATAAACTAATTCCGAAAAGTGTGCAAAGATATCATGAAAAAATGGGATTTGAAAAACAATGATGCGTATATCTTTTCACCAAATAGTGCGACAGCAGTATGTTTTCATGTTATAAATACATTTTTAATCGTCAACTAACCCTGTTTTCAGGTTGACTGTCTTCAACGACTTCTTCGAGAAAGTTATCAACTATTATTTCCTCTTGATTGAAAACACTTGAAGCCAGGTTTGTCATCTGTTTTATTAGAATTGTGAATCGTGTAAAACTTATTCAAACACAATTGTCTTTTAGCAAAAAAAAAGCAAAACGGAGGATTAAGTTATCCTCAACTTTGATATTCCATGTTTAGTGGCAAATTGAATTATTTCCGATGAAGGAACCCATAATGAAATTGCCAGTCTTGAAGTATTTGAATTGGATTTACCTTCGGAAACCGTTGCCACATGCATTCCGAAAACATTCGCCTCCAGGGTAAACCCGGGACAACCACTGGATCCACCATACATCAGGGAATCCGTTTCGTAAAATACATAATCATTCCCATTGGGATGTGGCATCGTTTTATAAGCCGATAGGTAAGCACCCTGGAATCTTTCTACAAGGTTAAAAGCTGGTCTGTTATTTAATGTGGCAATATTTGCTAACGGAAATCCCAAAGAACCGCAGGAAGTTCCACGTGCCAGAATAGTTTTGTGAAATGTAACAACTTCATGATGCCGGGGTTTTAATATTTCGATCAATGCAATATCCCTGCCGGCATCTTCTGCAATCAACCGCGATTCATTCATTGGACTGCCAATTTCGGGCGACCGGATTACTTCAATTTTTGAATGAACCGGCTTCGACCAGTCGTTATCAGCATGCAGTACATGTGCAGCTGTGACACAGATCCCTTCAGCAATCATAAATGCTGTTCCATTGGAAAAGTTGAGTTGCTGTGGCCCAACAGACGAATTGCATAACACTCCATAAATGGATTTGCTGATTGTATTTGCAGCGCTGCTAAACATTGGTTGTCAGTTTTATTAATCTTTGAAATTACAAAAATCCGAACTTTTATTGATTTTTTTAAACAACCCATAAATCTCATTGCCAATATTGTTTCCAGGAGAAGATCGAAAGACTGAAAAATGCTGGTATAAGCTGTATAAATGAGTGATTCGTTTTGCATTTTTCCTGATGTACCACTGATCAAGTATTTCCTCTTTGCTGAATTCAGCCTGAGGAAGTTCATGGACTTTTTGGTTTATAAAAAAATCAGCTTTGTTCTTTCCTGCAGCAGGACTGAATAATTTTTTATGTTTCTTCCACCCCACTCCTTTTAATGTGGTTTTAAAATCAAACGCATAATAACTAACCGGATGTAATCCATTTTGAATCAACAGGTTTTTCAGTCCTTCTCCATCAAAATAGTTCACATGATTGATTAACAATTCGGATGTTGAATTAGCAAATTTCGAAGTCAGATAATGTTTCCATACATCTTCATGTCCAACAGGTGTGATAAAATGAAGGTAGCCACCCGGTTTAAGATATTTTTCCAGGTTTGACAGCACTTTTGAAATATCCGATACATGCTCCAGGATGTCTCTGGCAATAACCAGATCAAACTTACCGAAACATTCATCAACAAAGTTATCGGGTACTTCCTGTATTGTTCTAAACGAGTGATGCCTCTTGTTGAAAGCCAGGATATCGCTGTTGATATCCATGGCTGTGATTTCACATCCTGGAAAAATAAATTGTAACCCTGCAGAAAAATAACCAGAGCCTGGACCGATCTCTAATAAATGATGCGGAGTAATTCCTAGCTTCTTCAGTCTGTATCCAAAAACTACGCCTCTCCGAAAGTTTCTTATATGATTTCTTTTTTGTTCCTTAATGCCTGTTCTTAGCGACTCTTCAATGTAATATGCATAACAACCTTTAGCTGTTTCAGCATCAGTTAACATCGGATCTAACTGAATATGATGGCACTTCTCGCACATGACGATCCGGCTTGTCCTGATATCCCAGAAATCGACCACTGCAATCTGCTGTCCAGACAGTTCATTACATACCCTGCAATTTTCAACCCTGGTGATAATTTCACCATTAAAAGATGCAGGTATTTTTTTAAGCAGGTTCAGAATTAAAAATTACTATTATAACCTATTACTCCTTTCAATGGAAAAACTTTTTACGCTAATGCACAAAGAATTATGTATTGCTTAACCGATTGCAGGTTAATATTTTTCAGGAACGAATGTCTGTTCAGACATTGGTGGACGAACATATGCTTTATCTCTTTCCAGCGGTGGTAAGAGGATTTTTTCTCTGGGAACATCCTCATACGGAATCATGCTTAAAAGATGGGCAATACAATTCAGCCTTGCGCGGCGCTTGTCATCAGCCTCGACGACAAACCACGGGGATTGTTTTGTATCAGTGTATGAAAACATTTCATCTTTTGCCTTGGAATATTCCACCCACCGGGTTCTGGATTCCACATCCATCGGACTGATTTTCCACCGTCGTGTCGGGTCTTCAATCCGCTGCTTAAACCTGCGTTCCTGCTCCATATCACCCACAGAAAACCAATATTTTATCACGATGATCCCTGAACGAATCAGCATGTTTTCAAAATTCGGGCAGGATCTCAGGAAGTCCCAGTATTCATCTTCCTTACAGAAACCCATCACCCTTTCAACACCGGCACGGTTGTACCAGCTACGGTCGAAAAGAGCCATTTCGCCTGCTGCAGGCAGATGGGGAATATATCGCTGGAAATACCATTGTGTCTTTTCCCTTTCCGTCGGAACACCGAGTGCAACGACACGGCATATGCGGGGATTCAGGCATTCGGTGATCCTTTTAATAGCGCCACCTTTACCGGCAGCATCGCGCCCTTCGAAAATCAAAACCACACGCATCCCCTTATGCTTGATCCATTCCTGCAACTTTACCAGTTCTTCCTGGAGTTTTGCAAGCTCGGATTCATAAAATGCAAGATGAAGCTTTTCTTTGCCATTTTGACCCGGATAACTTTCTTCTTCAGGATCTCCCCTTCTGGTGATATCTGATTTTGTATTTTCTTCTTTTTTATCATCATGATTCTTCTTCTTGTCCTTATTTCCCATAAAACTGAAATTACAAATTAAACCTTCTATTTGATTTACAAATCTATTCTTTTAACTCATTCATTGCCTAAAAAATATAAAACCGAAATTACGATAATTTTCTTGAGATTCACTTCGTGAAACGATTTTTTCGAATCATCCATTCTGCAAACTTCCGGTTTTGAAAAAAATGGTATTTTTACCACTTTAAGAGACTGTTTAAAAATTTCATGACGACAATTTCAATTCTAAATAAAATCATTTTCCTTTACTGTACTTTCTTTTGCTTCCACCAAAAGAAAGTACCAAAGAAAAGTCACCGCTGTTTGAAATTCACTAAAAATCTTCGTCATTCGCTAAACTGCGGAAACTCGTCGCTTCGCTCCTC
>CAIWTA010000055.1 GCA_903915465.1 uncultured Bacteroidales bacterium
ACTATTCATTGTTATCTGTTCAATTTTCACTGGCATTTGTGCATTGTTCACTGAAAAAGCGAACAGCGAATAATGTGCAGGGAACAATGAATAACTAATAGTGAACAGTTGCCGTATAAGCAGCATTGACCAGTGCGGTCACGCCGAAGGTGTGAATCGAACTGAGTGAAACGAAAAACCCCAGGCCGGGAGATTCCTACCTGAGGTTTCATTCGCATTACTACTCAATGGTAACCTAGACCTTGTTTTTTATAATTTTGAAATGAAAGTCACAATAAGTTACTCAGCTGGAGCGCGTTACAAACGCGCGCCAACAGGGAGGTTATGGGAGTATAGCACCAACAGCAAGATCTGCATTGTTTCCTGTTGCAGACAGATCAGACCCGTCAACCAAACCGTCCCCGTTGATATCCTGTGGAAGGTACCCGCTGGTGGCGACATCTGCAAGGTTACCGATTTCAGACAAATCGGTTCCATCCACAATCTGATCCTGGTTCTCATCACCAACAAAGATAACAGCTGTACCATCATTCATTAAACCCATGTTACCTCCATAAGCTTGAGCCTGGGTGTTAAATGCATAGCTGATGACAGCTCCTGAAAAATCAACAGCTAGCGCCGAAGTGGTTTCAATGCTGTTACGATGCTTAATGGTCAGGTAATAAGAATCGTTCTTGTCACCTGGAATTTCAACTGTTGAGGTGCCCGAAGTTGACAGAGCAGTAAACTTAGCATACTCAATAGTAGTATATGTAATACCATTGTGCAACTCCACGGTGATCATGTCGGCTGTATCAGCCTGGAAATGATTTCCATTCTCATCCTGGGCTTTGTTCATGACACCGCCTGATGTATATAATCCTTCAAGCATTAAGGAAAGGTTCAACGTTTTTAGCGATAGAATCCCGCCTGCAAATTCATCTGCGCCGGCATCCGGGGCAGTTGCAGGATGAAGGGGGTTATTCGGATAACCGGTATTGGGATACCTTGCATCGCCGTCATAGTCATTAACGATGCTGACAGGAGAGGAAACAGTTCCACCACCACTTTCGCACAGCGTAAAAACTCCCGGCTGGATATGCAACTCGTATGGAGTCGTTAAAACATTGATGAATGGCGGATTTTCTGTGAATGAATTTGCATCCCGTGGTGCGATAAATGCCTGGTATGCAGCAAGCGTCGGGATGTTACTGGCTCCGTCAGAAAATATCAGGTTTGTAGCCGAAGGAATACCGGCATAAAAATCATTGTTGTTTGACGTCGCCACATAGCTTGTTTGTGAGGTCGTACTTCTCCTGTAAGCTGCAGCAATGTACGATGTGCTGCCTGGGGCTTTGGAAAGGTTTACAAGGATATTATTCCGCATTTCCAGGGCAGGAGTAGTAGAAGCAAAAACGCAATCGCTGTAGAAATTGCCAGTGGAAGTACTTGTTGCATTCAGGTAGATGGTATTGTTATAGATCCCTGCTGACGCTGGGTTGTTCACGTATATGCCATGAAGGCCGTTGGCGCTTGCGGAAGAAGGCGTTTTTAAATCGGAGATATAGTTGTTATAAACATTTACACTCGTTCCGCTGTGTATCCATAGCCCATAGAAATAAGCCTGCGCGCCATCCATGCTGGCATTGTAAAGCCTGTTCCTGTAAAAAGCGCCGGTGTGGCCGGTTGAAACTTCTGAATAGTAGTAACCATAACCATATCCATACCCGGTAGAAGAACAATTCACTTTCACGTTATAAACGAGATTGTCATGTATGATATCTGTGTTATTGGTCCAAACCCCATATATCAGGCCAGTCCCTGTGCCTGTTAGATTGATTGTGAGATTATAAACCGTATTGTTGTAAAGGGCATTGTTTACATGGTAAGTCGGCTGTAAATATATCCCCCCGTAAATGGTATTTCCGCCAGTATATGAGCTTGTGATCGTCTGATCATGGATCGTGTTGTTATAGACGGTGATGTTGCCCGGCATCATATAAAGACCATAGAGATAACCGCTCTTCGAAACCTGTCCTGATATGCTGTTGTTAAAGATTTGGTTGTCATGGACAAATGTTTTACAAGTACCCTGGACCCAGAGGCAGTAAACATAAGCCGCAGCTGACTGCGATCCTGCCCCCGACCGCTGGTTGTTCGAGACAATATTGTTATATACATATTGGGTACCGGCCGCCACTCCTCCATAGGAAGCGCACAAGTACATATATTGGCTGCCGCCAAAAATATTATTGTTCACTACGTTACCATAATAATTTAAATTAACAACCGGTGAAAAATGATAAATTCCATAAAAAACAGCAGTAGTTGCATTAGGTTCACTGCAGTTCTGCACTGTGTTGTTGTAAATATTAAGAGTATTGGTGGTTCCATTGGTTCCCAGCCCTGTATAAGGAATGTAAATACCATAAATAGTTCCTGTTGTAGCATTTGTCTGAACAATGGAAACTGTATTTCCATATATGCTGGCATTTGCGTTACTTGCAGGACCACCGTAGATACCATAAATCGAACCATTGCTTGTCCCTGTGCCGCTAATACTGCAATTGGCGATGATGAGATTGTTTTGATAAGAAACGGATACCAGGTATTCATCAGTTGCTCCACCGATGAAATTATTGATGGTATTCCCACTCAAAGATCCGATATCATTATTTTGATCGTAATATGCATAGGGAGTTGCATCTGCACAACCGGAAATAAAGATTCCACCGTAGGAATTGGTTATGGTGTTTCCATAAAACTTGTTGTCTGAATTCTGTCCTGTTACTGCTGTTACAGCCAGCAGGGTAGTGGAAGCGGTTGTATGGTTGTTTGAATAGATCCCGTAGGTCAGGGGATTCGTGTTCTTCAGGGATATCGTGCAGTTTTGGATTTTGGTGTTCGATGACCCCTGAGTTCCCGAAGCCTTCAGGATAGCATATCCCCATTCCATTTGAGTGATATTTGAAGTATTACCGGTGCTTTCATAGAGATCAATACCGTCAAAAGTGATATAGCTCAGCCCTGAGATTGCAATTATGGCATCCAATGTTCCTGTTCCAATGCCTGCCGTGATCCGGGGATTTGCATCATCACCCGCCTTCTGGAAAATTACCTGATTTGATACCGTTGGAGGATTGTTCGGAATTGTGAGATACCCGTCCGTAGGTGATGCGAATGTTTCGGTGTAGCCGGCGGTCACATTGAAAGTAACACCTCCGCCTCCAACACCGGATGAGTTTAATGCACTTATAGCGGAGGCAATAGAACTATACGTTGCCCCGGGAATAGTGAAGGTTCCTGAGATCTGTCCAAAGGATGCTGTCATCAGGAAACCCGCAACCAGTAATAGAGTAAACTTTTTCATAAGATCTGCTATTTTAAGGTATGAGACATAAATTGTTTGCCAGGTTAATTCTTAAGGAGAAAATATTTCGATTCGACTTCAAGACAAAGAACAAACAGGAAGAAGTTCAGATGCATATCTAATCATTCAGAGAAGTGTGTAATAGTAATACAAATTGAAGGAAATCCGGATATGAATTTCACGCTCGTGTATAGCTGTATTTCCAGTATTATATTAACAAAGATATTTCCAATAATTTTTTCGCACAAGCGTATATCTACGTGTTTTTACCTGTCAACTGAGAACATTTCTCATCAAAGATGAACTCTCCGGGGAATAGTTCCTGAAGAAGAGTACCCAGTGCATCGCTGACCACAGATTTAAGTACAACGGCATCTGCTCCTGCCTGTTTTCCATTGGTTACATAGTCTGGTTCGGAAAACATCGAAAGTATAATGATCTTCATCCATGGGTATAGATTGTGCAGATTCCTGGTGAGCTCAAAAGAATTGATATTCTTGAGGTGCACATCAAGAAATACCACGTCTGCCGCAGGAAATGTTGTTTCCGGAATGAGAATTGCACTACTTGAGGCTTCGCCGATCACCATTACTCCGGGAATCATTCCAAGCATCATTCGGAAACCAGTACGAAAAGCAATATGATCATCAATGATAAAGACAGTTTTCAAAGGAGGATTTTGGTAAGACAAAAATATCCCTGTCCTCAGTACTTTGAAAGAGTAAATCTACGTGTTCGGGGGAATTTATTATGCGTTCAGAGGGAAATCAGGTGGTATCGTATTGCAAAGATCACCAGTTCGATAACATTTTTCGTCCCGGTCTTGCTGATCAGGTTGGCCCTGTGTCCCTCAACTGTCCGGTGACTGATGAACATCTTTTCGGCTATTTCCGGTGCTGAAAGTCCTTTCACCAAATATTTTAATACTTCATACTCACGGTCGGTCAGCTTTTCACCCATTGTTTCCATGATATCTTCGGTTTTACCATTTCCTGAATGGGAGACAAGTTCATTCATGACCTGCTGTGAAAAATAATATTCTCCTTCGGTGACCTTTTTTATTGCTTCAATCAGCTCTTCTTTCTTGATGTCTTTCTGCATAAAACCTCTTGCTCCTGCCTCGGCCATCAGTTTATAATACTTTTGTTCTCCGAACATGGTGAGTGCAATTATATTCAATGAGGGATATTTTTCAAGTGCTTTGCGCGTTGCCTCAATGCCGTTCATATCGGGCATGCGGATGTCCATCAGCACTACATCAGGCTGAATCTGGTCAAGGTCACGTAAAAAATCCTTGCCATTGCTCGCTTCCCCGATAACTTTGAAATCTGGCACTTCATTCAGAAGGAGTGAAAGACCTTTCAGGAAGATCGAGTGATCATCGACCAAATATATCTGGTATATCTTCATCCTCTTGTTTGTGTGAGAGGTATCCTTATCTCTAAGCCGAAGGAACTTCCTTTAGCAGTTTCAAACTTGAATTCACCATTGATGGATTTTACCCTGCTGATGATATTTTGAATTCCAAGGCCTCTTGACGGCCTTGTTGTGATTTCTTCCCAAGTTAAACCGATACCATCATCTTTGTAGCTGAATATAAGCATCTGCCCGGATTCGCCGATACGGATATCAACCCTGGTTGCATGGGCATGTTTCAGGGTATTGTTGATTAATTCAAAAGCGATCCTGTAAATTGCAGTTTCGACATTTTTGTTTGGCCTGATTTCAACGCCCGACGATGTGAAGGATATTTTCAGTGTTTCAAGTCTGTTGATCTTTTCAATATAATCTTTCAGTGCCTCAAGCAGTCCAAAATCATTGAGTACATTCGGTACAAGGTTATTTGCAATTTCACGGGTACTGCGGAGTGCTTCATCAAGGAGTTCATTGGCTAACCGGATAAACTTTTCCTGTTCATCCTGGTTTTCTGCATGTGAACGAATCAATTCCATGTGTATTTTTACTGTTGACAGAAGCGGACCAAGACCATCGTGGAGGTCTTCAGAGAATCTTGTGCGCTCTCTTTCCTCTGTTTCTATGGTATTTCTGAGAATTCTTTGTTCGCTTTTCCTGAGTTCAAGAGTCCTTTCTTCAACTTTTGTTTCAAGCAATACGCTCTGATTCTTTTTTGCCCGATAACGGTAATACAGAACCATGACGCTGATCAAGATTAAAACTGAAGAAAAAATAAAAGAATTCCTGAGACTTATTTGCTTGTTTATTTCAAGTTTCTGAAGAGCATTTTCTTTTTCTTTTTCTTCCGTTTCATATTTTACCTGCATCTCTGCGATGGATTTGTTGACCTGGTCAGTGAACATACTGTCGCGAACCTGATTGTAGTGATTAAAAGTTTCAAGGAATGCACGGTAATTCCCAATTGCGCTGTAATATTTTGTCAGGCTGCGGTAACCGTCCAGTACGAGATCAAGATTTTTGTTTTTCCGCGCATAAGCAAGTCCTGAATTAAAGTAAGTACCTGCCGAGTCAAACTGTTTCAAATCCAGGAAATCTTCTCCCAGGCTATTCATTAAAAAAGCTATTTCCCAGGTTTGCTTTAACTGAATACTTAAACGCAGAGCTTTCCTGTTATATTCCAGTGCTTTCGGCTTATTGTTCATATCTTGATATATCTCAGCAAGATTGTTATAGGCCACGGAAAATTTTGCCGAATCGCCGAGTTTTTCCAGTAATTTGATAGCATTCTGTAAATAAGTCCAGGCTTCATTTAAGTGTCCGGTCATGCGGTAAAGGCGACTTATATTAATTGAAGTGACAGCCATTCCTGATTTGTCATGTTTCTTTGAAAGGATATCAAGTGATTTTTTATAATAAACCAAAGCTTTATCGTAAATCATTGCAATAAGATAGACGTTGGCAATCGAATTGTACAGATTTACTGCAAATGCCATGTCTTTGTGTTTCTCATTCAGTGTCAGGGCACGGAAAAAACAATCAAGTGCTTTTTCGTATGATGAACCAAAATAATAGGCCACACCCAGATTATAAAGTATTTCGATCCTGCAGCTGTCAATATCCATGGTTTCAGCCAGCTCAAGACACATTTTCCCGTCTCTGATGCTCTTGGCAGCTGATACTTTCCAGTTGGAACGGGTAAGCTCGTTTAAGACATGAAATCTTTCCATCGCTTTCATTCCTTTCTTTTCCATGCTGTCAAGACCAACAGTTTGTTGTGCGATTGCGTGAATAATAATCAGACAATAAAAAAGCATGAATGCTGTAAGTTTCATTCCATGTGAGATTAATACAGGAAAATATTGCTAAAGGTAACAATTTTTCGATGCGGGACTTCTTCTATGGTAAAAGGAGCTTTTAAAACCCGGCAAGTTGGGAAGGAGAATTTTGGACGGATGGATATTTTGCAAACTTTTATAATTTTTTTATTCTGCTTCTCTAAGCTATGTCCATGCTTCTCCAGTCTATGTCTAAGCTTTCAGTAAGGTCTCTGAATGCTTTGGTTAGATAAGGTGCAGATAAGGTGTATGCTCCTATCAGCTATCCTCCTGAAAACAGCTACCCTAAAACTATTCATTGTTATCTGTTCAATTTTCACTGGCATTTGTGCATTGTTCACTGAAAAAGCGAATAATGTGCAGGGAAGAATGAATAACTAATAGTGAACAGTTGCCGTATAAGCAGCATTGACCAGTGCGGTCACGCTGAAGGTGTGAATCGAACTGAGTGAAACGAAAAACCCCAGGCCGGGAAATCCCTACCTGAGGTTTCATTCGCATTACTACTCAGCTTGCGCGCGTTTGTAACGCGTTCCAACCAGAAGTTACGGGAGTACTGCTCCAACTGCAACATCTGCATTGTTTCCAGAGATCACACGCCGATCCGATAGTCCTGGTATTTGATTCAAAGAATGAATATTTAGGGATAGATCATAAAAATAACGCCAAGCTTTCCGTGGTCGCGGCTAGAAATGCGGACAGCTATATAAAAAAATATATTGAAAAGATCCCGGAAAGGCAGCGAAGAAATCTCAGAGTAATATCTTCCGATAAAGATGTGTATTATTACGCCAAAAGCGCGTATGCCAATCC
>CAIWTA010000056.1 GCA_903915465.1 uncultured Bacteroidales bacterium
CGCAGAATATTGATTATATGAATTTTAACTCTGCGTAACTTAGCGTAAAACTTTGCGAAACTCTGCGTGACATTTTGTTTTTTTACTTTTTAGTCACCCCCAGCTAAGTCAATCCTGAACGCACCGGCCAGAAAAACCATTCGTCTTGTAGTAGGGGCCCCGCGATAGGTACCCGTCATCGCAAAAGAGGACTTGGCGCCACACGAGAGTAGCATCTTCCTGCGATGACGACCAGAAGGTGGCGCTGATAGTAAGATCGTTGAAACTGCCATTGTTGCTTTTGTTGCCACCTGGAAGAGCAGTAAAACCGCTGCTGTTGGTTGCACCTGTATTAGGTGATGCCCAATGACCTAACCCTGTTTCTTTCATCATTCCGCCTGCTACGAGTTCACCATACAAAAAGGTTGTAAGTGTTGTCCATTCCGCATCTGTTGGCAAATGCCACCCTACCGGACATATTCCCTTAACACCTTCTAATGTTGAGTATTGCATGGCTTCATCCCATTGATACAATCCGCCATATACATCACAATTGGCATCATCATCATTGTAGCAATACTTTTCAATTATGCTATTATTTGTTTGGTTCGAGCTGCCAGGAATTTTCGCGCCAACATTAAGGTTTTGAGCCATCCATGTCTGGGAACCTATCTGAACTATCGGATAGTTGTTATTATTTGCATCAGTACAAGCAGTAAAATAGAATGTTACTGTTTTATTCATAATGGGAATATCTGGAACTATTGTGCTGAAGAATCCTGAAATGCCTTTATACAGTAATTGTTCGCCATTGTTGTACGGCATTTCAACCGTTGTAGTCGAACTTTTCAAAGAGTTTCCCTGTAAATTATTTGTCGATGAAATATGTTCGATTTTTACCTCACCAGTCTGGTTGCATTGACTGACAATTTTTGTTGAATAAGTAAAATGCTCCTCAGTAACTTTCACAAGATACATTCCGGAACCAAGACCGGAAAGACGAAAGCTATGCACTCCTGATGAAAGAAATGAACTGATTTTGCTGATTATTTTTCTATTCTGATCAATAATGGAAATATCCGTATTCCCATTTTCTGAAGAAACAAAAGTCAGAATAGAACTCTCCACCATCGGATTTGGAGAAATTTGTAATGCTCCGTTTTCCATGTTCTTGCTTTCAATTCCGACAGCAGGAACCAGGTGTAAAATATCGCCACCATTTAGTGTGACGGTTGCTCCGCTTATCAGGTTATCGACTTTGATCGTGCCTATGGTTGTTATTGAACCCGTACCGACAAAACTGATCAAATAATCCTGTGCCATTGTTGTCAGGATTGAAAATACCAGGCAAATAAAAATTGCATATTTTTTCATATTGCTGTTGATTTAAGGTTAATGTTGATTATAGATTATTTCAATAGACAAATATATATTCTTTCATTCAATTCTAACTTAAACAAGGTATTTTCGTGGTCCTTATCAATTGTTATAATTCTGGTTTGAGTAATGGTAGATTTATAATATCGAGGGGAAAACCACTCGTAAATACCAGTATCTGGCTCCTTTACTTAGAAGTGAATCAATTTATTTATCTGAACTTTTCCACTCTGCCTGAACTGAAGAAAGTAAATTCCGGCAGCCAGGTCTTCACCTGCAAGTTTCAAATCAATTGCGCCATTACAGTAGCCAGACCAGATTGTTTTGACGAGATTCCCGCTGGCATCAAGCAGATTAACCTCTGCTATCCCGTTGATGGCACCTGTTATCCTGATGACGGATTCCTTACCAAACGGATTCGGACATACAGTCAACATAACTCGTGGTGGGCCGTTAGCCGGTATAATGGAATAAACATTTTCATAAGCAATTGCAGCATCAAAAATCTCCGTTACAAACTGAGGAGCAACCAAAGCGGTAGCCGCGGCATTTGGATGACTGTCGCCAGGCCCGGTTCTGTATTGTACAAGTTCCATCCCGTTTTGCCCGGCAACTTTATGGAAATAGTCAAACACATAAACATTCGCAGGAGGTATACCATATACAGGGTCTATTCCTGCTGCAAGCGTATCCTTCGCCCATTTGCAGAACCAGTTGGCGAGAACAGCTTCATCAGCATTCGTGGAAGCAGGTTCCAGCGGAGCATTGGTCCAGATCACGAAAAAGTTAGCGGGGTGCGATTTTATCACATTAAAAATATGCCGCCAGTGCCATTTATAGTTATACACGGTCTTCATGTCGGGATAGATCGTATCATCGGGAACGCCCGGACCAGACATAGACGACGATGGGAAACAGGATTTGACAACGATGATTTTATTGTTTGAAAGATAATATCCTATCCCGGTTACAGGGCTGGGATCCTCAAAGAATGCATGTTGTCTTACCCATTCATTGTCGTCTGGCGACCACCATTCTTCATTCATTGTGATTGCCTGCGAACCTGAATATCCATGGTTGGAGTTGTATGAATCCATCTGCTGTGGCACACTTGTGTTGCTACCATTTGGCCCCCAGATACATGCACCGGTTGAGTGGTGGAGAAAAATGCCGGAACGGTACTGGGCATGAAGTTGCCCACCAAGCAAAACTGAAAAAATGAAAAGAACAATCATACGTTTTTTCATAATACAGGATTTTTAAACTAGAACACTAATTTAATCTTTTATTGGGTCAAGTCCCCGCAGCCTGACTACCGTCAGGCAGGCTTGCTGCGATTTATTCTGGAGAATTCAGGAATTCCGATACTCCGTTCCTTGCTGCGGGTAGTTCATTTATACAAGACTTCTGGTTTTTAAAATGAGATGTTACAATTTCCGTTCAATTCGAATTCGATTTTCGAATGTCGCCGTTTATTGCGTTTCGCTTCCTTTATTGCCCAACACTGCAATCAGGAATCTCCTAAAATTCAAAAGCTAATCCGATCTTAGGAACAAAGTGGAACTGATAGAAACTGGGGGCTAAAAATACACTCCACCTTAAATTGGCTTCCTTTGTGTAACAAGACCATCCAATGCGAGGATCAACAGTGGGTCCTTTGTCATCTCCCCAGGTATCACCGGTCCATGTGCTCCATGAATAACCCCCTCTGAGCGCAAGATAGAGATAACCGGTTTTCGTTTCATTAATATCACGCAAATTGAATCTGAATTGTACATAAAGGCTGATGTTCTCTGTATTATAGGTAGAAAGACCAGCACCTAAAGAAAAAGTATTGGAAAATTGGTATCCGTGGGTTGTAAAAACCTCGAAAATCGCTTGTGGATTATCTTTAGGGAACGTTCCTCCAAAAGAGACTCCTACATCAAAGAAATATCCTTTGTTGTGTTTTGCGTATGACTTTGCCTGGGCATTTAATGCAGCAGAAGCCAATAATAAAAGGAAAATGGTTATCCGGATCTTCATCTTGAGAATGGCTAAATCAGTAAATGAAGCATACAATATGTGTAAAAATCCGGGCCGGCTTCCTTATGGTCCTTATTGGGGATATCATGCTTGGTTACATTGCAGCCTGCCGCTAAGAAAGCCTCATAAGCGCTTTCCGTATTTTCGTAGGGGACGATCGTATCTTTAGTCGCATGCAGCAGCGTTACCTTTGCTTTTGGAGCCCAGTTTGTTACTTTGCCGTAAACAATCAGACTATTGTTTCTTAAGGATCTCCGGAACTTTTGTGTATTCGGGTTTGTAGTGTCAAATGCCTCAGGAGCCATGATCCTTGTTAGTTTTGTTTCTCCCATCATTGTTGAAACCTGATCGGTTGTATAATTTTTCGACAGGATCCAATCCTGGTAGTGAGAAAGAAGAGTTCCTGAAAACATCAGGCTGAGATCTAAATTCAGGCTGTCACCGTAATTTAGTCCAAGGATCAGGAGAGGAATCGTAACGGGCTGGCTGCTGTAATCTTTCTGGACAAACGTGTCATATGATTTTATCAGATCATAAGCGCCGCCACCGGCAAATACCTGGTCTATTACAAAGGCATCTTGATACAGGGGCTGGGTCTCAACAAATTTAAGAAAGGCAAGAGAGGCCTGTCCGCCCTGAGAATACCCCATCACGGTAGTTTTGTGAGGCATTTTCCGGCTGATTGAAGCAAAATACTCTTTTGCGGCTAAAAGCATATCGGCAGAAACCTGACCCGTTGTTCCGACATCATAATAGGGATGGACTCTGTCTCTGGACGCACCATACCCGATGTAATCCGGAGCTACCACAATATATCCAAACAGGGAAAAAAGACCCTCGGTTACTCCCATTTTCTGGGAAGGAACTTCGTAATTTGCGCCATACGTATAATGAAGGGCCATGATGGTTCCCAATCGTTCATAATCTACATTTGCCGCGGGAAAAAATATTGCCCCTGAGGCAAGGATAGGCTGTCCCTTGGGATCAAGGGTGTTATAAACGATTGAAACGATCTTTACTTTTTTATTGGGTAATGCCTTGTAGAGGGTAGAATTCGGGCTTTGTTTAAGCCTGGCGGCTAAAGCGTACTTATCGATCACTTCAACTTTTTCAACCCGTACCAGGAAGAGAAAATCTTCCAGCGGCGCCTTCTTGCACGTAGTAAAGGTAAAAATCAACAGACAATACAATAATACCTTTTTCATTTTCAGTTCGGATTTATGATTCAAATTAGAAAAGAAAAGCACACGAAAGCTCCAGCCCCATCTGTTTCAGGGCTGAATAGTCATCAGTAATGATCCTGTTCAGGTTCCACCTGTACCTTCCTTCAAGCTGAAATTTCCAGAGATCAAAACCGAGCCCTGCACCGACCCCAACATAGAATTTATTTAATTGCCCCAAAGTTGCAGTATGGTCTTCATCAAGCATGCCAAATAAATCTCCATAATACCTGACCATATAAGAGCCATAAACAGTTCCCAGGATATAGGGCCTGAAAACTTTACTTAATTGAAGTCCAAGCTTAAAACTAACAGGAACATCAATCGTCTGAATTGTTGTCAAACAATCTGTGATGTAAAGAAGATCAACCTCTGTTGTTGAATTTGTAAAAATAATTTCCGGCACAATTGAGTAATTTAAAAACCCTCCTTTTTTGTATTGAAATAATGCGCCAAAACTCCAACCAGGCTTTGCATCAAAGTCAGAATAAAAACCTTTGCCGTAGTTTTCCAGATGAACGTAATTGACGCCTGCCTTTATTCCAAATTTATACGGTCTCCCCTGGGCAAAGATACTGTTTAAGGCACAAGCAAACATTAATACTAGTATCGTCTTTCTCATATTCCTTTGAAAAGTTCCATGATGATATAAACAAGGCATAAATGTAAAATAATATCGATTTGTTCTTCCGAATAATCAGGTTACTTCCACTCATTCTCGATGATTAGCTTCACCACGTTAAAAGTGATCGCATCAAAAATCTGTTCCACATTCTTCGGGTACTCAGCGTTGTGACTTATGATGATATTATCGGAGGACATCATTGGCAAAAAAGCTTTCTGGATGTCGATCACCAGAAGAGCAGGTTTGATCGGTTCTCTTGGTTTTTCAATTTTATCCTGGGCGAAGGATGGAATCGCAATGCTTACCAGCAGGATGGCCAGAAGTGTGGTTAATTTTTTCATTGTTCCTGGTTGTTGGTTGATATTTTTATGCACCAAATATACCAAATTCCTCTCATTATTGTCAAGCTGCTCATAGTAACCCTACTTGGTTGGTCAAAATTGACGACTCCCCTTGAAAAATATGAACCTTTAAAACGCCATGGATATCTTGGTGTTGCATATTATGGATTGGTCGTAACCAATAAAACCGTATCAAAAATTGAAAAAGTTGCAACACAATGACTTCCTTTATACAGATATAAAATGCTGTTTTATAGTCTATAGAGTTTTCTTTTGCTGCCTTCTTTTATGATTCATAAATAAATTTAAACTTCGCACTCTGTCCTTTGGATTGAGAAAGGTGAAGTAAAATATCCATTGAAAGACTCGATAAAAATATTGTCATGTACTTAGCTTAAGATTATAAATAAATGGTTAAGGACATCTCTAACCTGATTTATTCATGAAAATTCTCTCTGTGGCTCTCTGTGCATTTTCCTCTGTGGTTCTCTGTGAAAGAAAATTACACTGAGGTTCACTGAGAAGACACTGA
>CAIWTA010000057.1 GCA_903915465.1 uncultured Bacteroidales bacterium
CCCAACCATCCGGAAAAACCGGATGGTTCAAAAATGTTCAATCAAGAAGTTTCAACTATTCGAAAAATTCGAGTAGTTGAAAAAGAAAGCGGTAAAAGTGGTAAGCTTCCCAATCAAATCAGCTTTCATGGAAAGCATATATATACATACATGCAATTCTTGTAACAATAATGACGAGGGTTACATGAAATTTTGTCAACAAGAAATTCGTGCTTTTTTTATGATTTTTATGTCATTTTTTGTACCCTATTTGTACCTCGCAATCATAACTACCTGATATTAAGCTTGAGTTACTTTCTGCATCGGAAAGTAACCGGCACATAGTAACCAAATAACATATTTTAATTATTGACTTTAAAGCCCAGTAATAATGGGCTTTTTTTGTTGATAATAACTCTTGCTTATTATTTGGTTATTACGTGTTATTTTGCACACTTTTGTACCTCTGGTGTACCTCAACCAGGATATGATTTGAAATTTTGTATCTCAAGTTTACAAATGGCGAAAACATGATACTTATTTTAACTTATTTATATTAATATTAACTAAATGAGTACTAACATCAAGGTACAACGGATTTGTCAGCACTGCGGGAAAGAATTTACCGCACGCACAACTGTTACCCAGTTTTGTGGGGACCGCTGCGCTAGACTAGCTTATAAAGCCAGGATTAAGGCTAACAAAATTGAGGGCAGCAATCAGGAAGTAAAACGGATTAAGGAAAAACCTATCGAGGAAATAAAAGGGAAGGAGTTTCTAACTGTCAGGGACGTTGCAAAACTATTAAATAGCTCCTTGCCCACTGTCTACCGGCTAATACATAATGGGACCATGAAAGGAGTTAATATAGCTCAAAGAAAAACTCTTATCAAGCGATCAGAGATTGATAAGAGTTTTCTTCAGGATTCACCTTTAACTGTGGCTCCGCTGGTGGATGGAAATCCCGGAACATTGGAATTTATTGAAGGCGATTGGTATAATCTTACCGAGGTTCAAAGCAAGTATGGAATTTCTGATGGTGCTTTGCATGCTTTAATAAACCGAAACAAAATACCAAAAACTAAAAAAGGTTGGTTTGCTTATGTTCCTAAAAACATAATTGATAAAATTTTGACATAAACTATATATGGCCATTAAAGAAAAGTTGAGATTTAAGAGCATTTCAGGTAACAGGCAAAGCCTCTACCTAGATTTTTACCCACCTATCCCCCACCCCGAAACGGATGTACCTACACGCAGGGAATTCCTGTATATGTTTCTTTATGATGAGGTCGAATTGGAGGAGATAACGTACCTTGATAAAAACGGTAAGGAACAGAAACGATATGACAAGGCACTTGGAAGGAAATTGTTTTTGGAGTTCAATTTTAATCCGTGTTTTCATTTCTTTTACATAACCTGCAACCTTAATCAGGCGTAACCGTAAGGTTTTCATTGTAGCTTTTGCATATTCGGTTCCCGGTAACATTTTTTGGATTGCGAAATATATTTTCACCACAAGACATGAAAAAGCCCCGAAAGTCTTTATTTTCGGGGCTTTTGAGTGCAATTTGAAGAAACTCACTTTGAGCGGTAAATGGGGATCGAACCCACGACCCTCAGCTTGGGAAGCTGATGCTCTACCATCTGAGCTACTACCGCATTTTCATCTGCAAATTTAGTAATTCTGGATTTATATCGGGGATTTTCAAAAATAACTTCCAAAATTTCATCACGAAACTTTTATTTTTGTCGTATAAAATTCAAAGTATGCAAATACATAGCCTGATTATCCTTGCTTCATTTTCCCTGCTTGGTATTTCTTTACTGTTACTGGGTTTCCTGTTAAGGAATAAAAGCAGACGTTTTCTTGGAAAACCAACCATTGATAACATTTACTTCTATTCAGGCAAGATGGCGGTATTTACATCCTGGATACTTTTAATGCTGAAAGCCATCTTTCCAAAGATCGGATATGTTGAAGTCCCTCCTGCTCTTTCCTGGGTTGCCACAATCCTTGTGTGTGCAGGTTCCTTCATCATGATCTGTTCATTTTTCTCTTTGGGAACTTCATTAAAAGTCGGCTTGCCGGATGAAGAGACCATCCTGAAAACAAACGGACTTTACCGGTTCAGCAGAAACCCGCTGTATTTGGGTGTTTTCATTATCAATATCGCTTCATGCCTCTATTTTCCGGACATCCTCAACATCATCTGTTCTATCTATGGAATTATCATACACCACAAGATAACCCTGGGCGAAGAACAATTCCTGGATGAAAGGTTCGGGGAAAGATGGAGGGAGTATAAAAGCAGGGTGAGACTGTATTTATAAGGGCCGCAGCACGCGTTACAAACGCACGCCAGCGTTGGGTATATAAACTCAACGTCAGACGTTACTTGTAACGAAAAACTGCAGGATTTTCGGGATAAAGATGATGGAACCAATAAGGAATGCCATCAAGGAAGCAATTAGCACGGCTCCTGCCGACAGGTCTTTCACAATCCCTGCCTTTTCCTGGCGTTCCGGTGATACAAGATCAACAAGCTTTTCAATAGCAGTATTAATGATCTCTGCTGTGATTACAAATCCAATCGCAACAACAACAAACATCCATTCTATTACACTTATTTCCAATATAATGCCACATATTACCGCAACAATCACTGCAACTAAATGAATTCGAGCATTACGCTGTGTGCAAACAGCATTTTTGATTCCTGCAAATGCATATTTGAAACTCCTTCCTCGCTCTTTTAAGAATCCCATATTTTGTGTTTTTTAACTCGCTATTAGCTGCTAGATTTATCGACTTTCGACTTTCGACTTTCGACTTTTGACTTTCAGACTTTTGACTTTCAGACTTTCAATCACTCCTCATTCCCATGATATTTCACAAGCCCGTCCATAGGTGATCTCAGAATTATTCCAACTTTTAAATTGTTTTCTGCGGCCACTTCCAGCAAAATATCTTTGTAAAACCAAGCGATTGAGCCGACAAAACTGATTGTAAGCTTATCATAATCCTGATACTTCATTACCTGTTCTTCGACAAACGCTTGAAAGGAAGATTTCACCAGGTTATGAAGAAAAGGATGTTTTTGCCTTGGCGCAATGAACTCACTGAATGATGCCAGAAACCGGTTGGGTGATGGCCGGTTGTACAAGGCATTAAGAATATCTTCAAGGGTTAAATGGTACGTTTGGTCAAATTCTTCGCGAATATCCTTTGGTAGCTTGTTCTTCAGGTATTTTTCCATAAAGATCTTTCCCAGATTCGAACCTGCTCCTTCATCTCCATAAAGATAACCGAGCGACGGAACCACAGAAAATATCTGTTTTCCATCATAAAAGCAGGCATTGCAACCGGTTCCAAGAATACAGGCAATCCCGTCCCTGTCTCCATGCAAAGCCCTGGCTGCGCCAAGAATATCATGATAAACATGAATTTCAGCTTCATGGAAAAACAATTTCATGGTTTCCCTGAGCATGCTGTTGTTGTTCTCAGTCGAACAGCCTGCCCCGTAAAAGTGTATCACCTTTACAAACCTGGCAACCATGCTTGGAACCAGGTCGGTTTGCAGAATATTCTTCACTGCGTCCGCGTTCAAGAAATAGGGATTCAGACCTGAAGTTTCGACGTTCTTCTTTACAGTGCGGTATTCAACCAGTGACCAGTTAGTTTTTGTTGAACCGCTGTCGGCAATTAAAATCATACACCAGATATGTAAATAAATAAATTGCTGAGAGGTTTGATTATAATGATTTATTATTTTACCGCGAAGTGCCCCACCTTTATAAGAAACTGGAACATCAAAAATAATAACTTTTTGGTCAATTGTACTTTCTTTTGCTACCACCAAAAGAAAGAACGAAAGAAAAGTCACCGCATAAGCAGCCTTGACCAGTGCGGTCACGCCGAAGGCGTGAATCGAACGAAGTAGACGCTAAGGCGCCAAAAATCAGAAATTCATCACAAAGTTCATGATCTCCTCTTCATTCCCGGCATCAAACCAGTTGATTCCCGGTTCTTTTCTGAACCATGTCATCTGACGCTTGGCATACCGCCTTGAATTTGTTTTGATCTTTTCAACCGCTTTCTCCTTTGAAGTTTCTCCTGCGAAATACCGGAACAATTCCTTGTATCCAACTGTATTCAAAGCATTTAGATCACGTTGAGGATAGAGCGACTTTGCTTCTTCCATTAGCCCCTCACTCATCATCTGATCAACACGTTTATTGATCCGGCTGTAAAGTTCCTCTTTTTCCCTTGTCAGGCCAATCAAAACTGTACTGAAATTTCGATTCACTGGAATATTTTTTCGTAAAGAGGAATACGGTTTCCCCGTTGTAAGGCAAACTTCCAAAGCCCGCAACAATCTTTTTGGATTGGAACGGTCGATGATCGCATAAAACGCAGGATCCAATTCTTTTAACTTAAGCTGAAGCGAGGACAATCCTTCCTGAGACAAAACCGCTTTCAATTTTTCGCGAAGTGCAGGATCCGGATCCGGAAGATCGTCTATTCCCTGACAAACTGCATGGATGTACAACCCGGAACCACCTGTCAATATTGCAAAGCGGTTCGATCTGAACAATTCATCGAGTTTTTGAAGTGCATCCACTGCATACCGGGAAACATTATACTCATCAAAAACGGAAAGATGGCCAATGAAATGATGGGAAACGATCTGCAATTCAGCCTCAGAAGGCCGTGCAGTGCCAATTTTCATTTCCCGGTAAAACTGCCGGGAATCTGCTGAAATAATTTCAGTAGAAAGCTTTTGTGCAATACGGATACTTAACGATGTTTTTCCAACGGCAGTTGGTCCAAGAATTACGAAAAGAAGTCGGGAATCATCACTAATCATCTGGATCCCTGTCAAAATCGCGGCGTTTTATTTCTAGATTTTCGATGTCATCGTATTCATCTAAGCTTTCGATATGCTCACTTTCCTGCCCTTCAGTATCTTCTTCCTGATGCATCGAGTATGTTGCCTCATCCTGACCTGGTACGTTTTTTTCTTCATCACTTTCACTTTCTGATGAAGCCAGGATCTCCCCTAACTGGTTTTCAATTTCTGCAATCTCCTCTTCGTCTTCCTGGACGTTTGAAAACAAGCTTACACCTCCCGGAGCTAATAAAGGTAGATGAATCGGAGCAACTTCTTCGGGAGGTGCTGTAACCGGAATAGTATTAACATCAAGTTTTTTGGGAATTTCACCTTTCGATTGAATACACCTGGGTAGAGAGATGATTTCTTCGGTTTTAATGATTTTGAACAATTCGATGAATAAGGTCAGAAACTCCTTGCCATGGAATTCATAGATCATCCGTTGATGAGGATCCTCAACATACACTTTTAGCTTTGAGTTTTTCATCAGAAGCGGAACCTCAACCTCCGTCACAATTTCATCCAATTCATTATCATACTTACGAACCTGCTTTTTCAGAGGTTTCAGAGCGATCTCTTTTTGCTTCTTGAATTTATTATCCGTTATATAAAAAAATGCCTTATCACATTTATCAATGTCGGCTGAAGCCATGATGTTCTCATGGAAATCAAGAAATGTCTGACCGGGCTGAATTTCAATAACCCTAAGAAAGTCGTCGTAATCTTCTGAAGTTATCCTAAATCGATAGATGAGCATGTTTTTTCCCCCACATTAGAAGTCAAAAGTAAAAAAAATATTAAAAACAAAGGGGAATGTTGTTTAAAAGAATGCAAATAAATCAGAAATCTTTCCGCAAAAGTCCTAACTTCTCCCCTTCCTTGAGCATAAGCTGGAAAGCCGCATCCGTTTCGTTCGGTATTTCACCTTCAAGGATAGCTTCAGTGATGGCGGCTTTTATTAGTCCGACTTCTTTTGATGGTGGAATTCCAAATGTTTGCATGATAACTTCCCCGGAGATTGGCGGCCGCCAGTTACGAAGCCTGTCTTTCTCTTCAATTTCCTTAAGTTTGCTTCGGACAATTTCAAAATTCTCCAGGAATTTTTTGACTTTCAGCGGATTTTTTGATGTGATATCGGCTTCACAAAGCACCATCAGATCATCGATGTCATCACCTGCTTCGAAAAGCAGTCGCCGTACTGCAGAGTCAGTGACTTCTTCTGCTAATGCAATCGGCCGTAGATGAAGAAGAACCAGCTTTTGAACGTATTTCATCTTATCGTTCATTGGTAACTTCATTTTCCTGAAAATCAAATTGACCATCTTCGCACCCTGGAATTCATGCAAATAAAAAGTCCAACCTGTTCCCGGGATAAATTTCTTTGTAACAGGTTTTGCAATGTCATGCAGGATAGCAGCCCACCGGAGCCATAGATTGTCCGACTTATGGGCGATGTTATCCAAAACCGTGAGTGTATGGGCAAAATTGTCTTTGTGACCAAGTCCTTCTAAGGTTTCAGTACCCTGCAACTCCAGGAATTCAGGGAAAATGACCTTTAACAAACCGGATCCGGCAAGAAGCCTGAATCCCTTGGAAGGATTGTCAGAAAGAATAATGAGATTGAGTTCATCGGTAATGCGCTCACCGGAAACGATCTCAATACGATGGGCATCACGGATGATGGCTTTAAAACATTCCGGTGTAATTGTAAAATCCAGTTGTGTAGCAAACCTGATGGCCCTCATCATCCGAAGCGGATCGTCTGAAAATGTTATTTCGGGATCAAGTGGTGTACGGATAAAATGGCGTTCAATATCTGCCCGGCCATTAAAAGGGTCGACCAATTGCCCAAAATGTTTTTTCCTGAGATTGAATGCCATAGCGTTGATGGTAAAATCGCGACGGTTCTGATCATCTTCAAGAGTGCCATTCTCCACAATTGGTTTTCTCGAATTTCTCCGGTATGATTCTCTTCTTGCGCCCACAAACTCAATGTCGAAGCCCTTATACTGCAACATCGCGGTGCCGAAATTTTTAAAAACCTTCACCGGGACTTTACCCCCAATTTCTTTGGCCACTTCGTGTGCATAGTCAATACCGCTGCCCAAAACGACGATGTCAATATCTTTCCTGAAATCCCGTCCCATCAAACTATCTCTGACAAATCCTCCGATGACAAAGGCTTGCAGATCAAGTCTGTCAGCAACTGTTGACAGGATCGAAAAGACAGGATTTGATAAGTGTTTTTTCAAAAGGCAAATACTAACAATTTGTGAACTAATGATGTTTTAAAAAAACGTTGAAATTTTCTGCAAAAATAAAGAAAGGACAATGAAATCGAAGCTAATTTATTTTTTCAGGCTTCTTTGTGAATTTGAGAGTGAATTGTATCTTTGACAGCAATTTCGATTTCATTCATTCATTAATAATTATTTAGAAAAATGGCTAAAAGAACAATCGTTGTGATGCCCGGAGACGGCATTGGTAAAAACGTCCTTAAAGAAGCAGTCAGAGTGCTGGATGCTATAGGTTTTGATGCTGAATATGTACATGGTGATATCGGTTGGGAGTTCTGGTGTAAAGAGGGAAATCCTTTGCCCGACAGGACGCTGCAGCTGTTGGAAAAACACAAGATCGGCCTTTTCGGAGCTATTACTTCCAAACCAAAAGATAAAGCGGAAGCCGAGATTGCGCCGGAACTGAAGGATAAAGGGCATGTTTATTACAGTCCGATCGTTGCCATGCGGCAGAAATATGATCTCGACATCTGTAAGCGTCCGTGTAAGACTTTCAAAGGAAACACTTTGAATTTTATTCGTCGCGGTCCGGGTAATACCATCGAAGAACCTGAAATTGATACGATGATCTTCCGGCAGAATACCGAAGGATTGTATGGTGGCGTTGAATGGACTAATCCTCCCGACCTGGTTTATGAAGCCCTGATGACGCATAAAAAATTCAAAGAAAATTTTGCCTGGTGTCCGAGGCCGGAACTGGCAGTATCTACCAGAATTTTCACGAAAAAATACACGACTCGTATCGTGAAAGAAGCTTTTGAATATGCCAGAATCAAAGGATTAAAGACTATAACAGTTTGCGAGAAACCCAATGTTATCAGGGAAACTTCCGGCATGATGCTCAAGATTGCACAGGAAATGTCGAAGAATGAATATCCGGATATCAAGGTTCAGGATACGAATATCGATGCACAGATGATGTGGCTAACGAAAAATCCTGAAACCTACAGGGTCATCGTGGCAGGAAACATGTTCGGAGATATTGTTTCTGATGGTTTTGCCGGACTCGTTGGTGGTCTTGGATTTGCATGCAGCGCCAACATCGGTCCTGAAGTTGCTGTTTTTGAACCCACCCACGGATCCGCTCCCAAATACGCAAATTTCAACCCATCCATTGTTAATCCGATCGCTATGATTCTTTCCGCCTGCATGATGCTCGAGCATCTGGGAGAAAATGATAAAGCCAAAAAGATCTATGATGCCGTTGCCAAAGTGGTGGCTGAAGGCAAAGTGAAGACTTACGATATGATGAAACTTCCCGGAAACCCGGATGTTTTCAGCAAAGGTGCCGTCACAACCGAACAGATGACTGACGCCATCATTGCGAAACTATAATAGTCAAGATTAACCAATAGACTTTCGACTTTCGACTTTCGACTTTCAACTCATCAGCTCATCAGCTCATCAACTCATCAACTCATCAACTTTTAACTTACAGAAAGACAATCATTAACAATTACTCATATGACTGACGAAATAGTAAAACTTTGGCCGGAGCTGATGTGGATCAGGAATGAAGATCTGCGCGAAAAAACTGCAAAAACCTGGGAACTTGCTCTGCAAAGAAGTGTCCTTAAAGCTGAAGACCTTCAGAAAATTCCGTTTACTTTGCTTGCCGGTCCCGACCTGAAAGTCTCTTTCATGGCGCATAAACGCTGCGTAGTGCATGTAGCAAAGGAAGCCGGTGATAAGATGAACGAATTTTTCAAAGATGAACTCCCGGTAAATATGGATGTCCTTCTGGCCGGAGCCATTCTGGCTGATGTGGGGAAACTTCTGGAATACGAATTAGATAAAGACGGAAAATCCTTCCAGGGAAAATATGGAAAATATTTGCGGCATCCATTCTCCGGTGTATCATTAGCTGAAGAATGCGGAGTTCCGGCTGAAGTTTGTCATATTATCGCTACGCATGCAGGCGAAGGCGATATGGTAAAACGCACGGTTGAAGCTTATGTCGTGCATCATGCTGATTTCATGACTTTCGAACCTTTCAGGGATCGATTGAAATAGTTATTTTCATTACAATTCACATTTCCTGCTATGACAATTATTGAGAAAATTATTGCCGTTCATACCAACCAGAAATCCGTTAAACCTGGCGACATTGTGGATGTATCAATCGATACTCGCGCTGCCCGTGACTTTGGTGGCGCCAATGTGGTAAAAAACTTATTGGATAATGGATTGAAGATTGATGATCCTGCAAAGACTATTTTCACTTTTGATTGCAACCCCGGGGGGTCTGATCAGAAATATGCCGCTAATCAGCATTATTGTCGTCTGTTTGCACGTGAAAACGATATCAGAATCTATGATGTTGATTCTGGTATTGGCACTCATCTCGCCATTGACAATGGGTTAGCCTGGCCGGGAAGCACCTTCGTTTCTACCGATTCGCATGCCAACATCATGGGTGCCATCGGTTCATTTGGCCAGGGTATGGGCGATCAGGACATTGCAGCCACCTGGGCAAAAGGTTATGTCTGGTTTAAGGTTCCGGCAACTGTTAAACTGAATTTTACCGGCAAGAGACTTTCCACTGTTTCGGCGAAGGATATCGTGCTGAACCTTCTCTCTATTTTCGGCGCCAATAAACTACTGGGCTATTCAGTTGAGCTTGCAGGACCAGAGATTGATCAATTGACCTTATCGGAAAGGGTTACTATTTCTTCAATGGCTACTGAAATGGGAGCGATTATTCTTTTGTTCTCTCCTTCTCCCGCCGTTCTAGCAGAACTGAAAGCGCTTACAGGCAAAGAGTACAAAACTATTCTCCCGGACCCGGATTCGCTGTATGAGAAAGTTTTTGATATTGACCTGGGAAAATTCGTTCCTATGGTAGCAAAACCAGGTCATCCGCACGATGATGTTCCAGTGAAAGACGTTGCCAATCTTAAAATCGATTCAGGTTTTATCGGGAGCTGTACCAATGGAAGACTCGATGATTTGCGGGTTGCCGCTTCGATATTAAAAGGGAAAAAAATTGC